>JACUTN010000015.1 GCA_014859805.1 Candidatus Bathyarchaeota archaeon | reverse complement strand
CAAAATAAGCACCTAGAGATACTAAAAGTCACCTTCTTCTCTTCGGTGGCAGTGATTGCCCCACTGGGACATGTTCTGATACATAGAAGACAACCTACACAAGCCTCTTTGTCATAAACTATTTTACCCCTATATCGTTCAGGAACAGGCACCATTTCTCCAGCTTTAGTTAGGTACTGAACAGTAACTGGCTTACGGAACAGTGCCCGAAAGGCATCGCGAAGCATATTTCCCAACTTCAAAGAGTTTTCCTCCTACAACCCCACAATAGATAACGCCACAGATAGCATAGATAAGGTTAATGGAATAAGCCAGTAAAACTTGAATGCTTGCCCTATCTTCAACCGAGCAAAAATAGTGCGGGGAACAGTTGTTGTAAGTAACATAAAAATCAAAGAAGTCACTAAGCACAAACATAGAGCAACCCCCAGCCCCAGCGAAACGTATCCCTCAAATAACGCTGGCACGTAGAAAAAGAGCGTCGCTGCAAGGAAGGCTAAAGTAAAATTTGAAGCAGCCTTAGCTAACTTAATTAACGCTAAATAAGGTCCACCGTACTCGATTAGAGAACCGTGGATAATCTCGGTTTTCGCCTCAGAAATGTCAAAAGGCACTGCATCCGCTGCTGCTGGTACGCACAATAAAAACGTAGCTGCCGCGACTGCCATACTAAGGCGAGTAAACGCTAACAACGACTTCATCCTAATTTGGGTCGCCACAACATCGTAATATGCGAGGGAAAAACATGGATTGAATGATAGGGATGCTATAGATATGAGCATAGGTATCTCATAAGCAATCATCATAGTCATTTTTCGGGAAAAACCGATAGCTCCATAGGGATTGCCTGAAGAGGACCCCCCAATCATCACCATAACTGAGGACATAGCCAACAAGTATAAGACTAGGATTAGGTCGCCAACAATACTTGTTCCTGTAATCAGGTTAACTACAGGTATAGCTGCTCCTAGAATTGAAACGGCAGCGGCGATGATAGGAACCGCCGTGAAGATTCCCGAAGCAGCGGTTACAGGAACTATCCTCTCTTTATTGAACAATTTAATAAAATCGTAAAAAGGCTGAATGATGGGCGGTCCTATTCTTTTCTGCATCCGCGCATGAATCTTTCTATCAATTCCCTCAAAAAGGAGACTGAAGAAAAACACGATGGGAAACGTTGCGAGGAGTGCTACTATGGTGTTCACCGTTTTCTCCCTCGCCGCCGCAGATCCTCCAAACCAATCACTCTAACTTCTCCCTGATCCTCATCGACAACGGTTATTCGGTTGGCGCAACCTATGCATGGATCGATGGAAGCAAGTGTTACAGGTATATCCGCAATTTCTCCGCCTATCAACATGGGCTTTAAACCCAGTATATTAGCGAGTGTAGGAGTTCGCACTTTTAACCGCCTTAAGCCTTCTTTTCCGTCGGTTTTTACGAAATGTAGAAGTTCTCCGCGAGGAGCCTCTACCATTGAAACTGTTTCCCCTTCCGGAATTTCCCTCATCAACTTGAGAACGCTTTCTTCCATAGAGATAGAACCATTTGGCAATTCATCTAAAATTGTACGGATCAGGTTGATCGACTCAAATAGCTCGGAAATGCGAACTTCTGTCCTTGCATACGTGTCAGCACCGTACTTCAGAACGACTGAAAACCTGTCCTTCAATTCTTTGTAAGCAGCATAAGGATAGTCTCTACGAACGTCCATACTCACTCCGGATCCGCGAGCGGTAGGACCCACAATACACAACTCTTGGGCTTCATTGTAGCTAAGCACTCCTACTTCGCATAATCTTTTTTCAACTGTTTTGTCTTGAAATACGTCATAAATGTACTTGGCGGATTTTTCTATTTTCTTCAAAGAAACATTTACTTTTTCAATCAGATGAGGCGGTAGATCCCAGCGCACTCCGCCTATTGTATTCATGGCGTGATGAACACGATTGCCTGTAATCTCTTCAAATAAATCAAGAACCTCCTCTCTCACATGCCAACAAAACATGAAAAGCGTCTCAAATCCAATATCATATCCTACGAGTCCAAGTATCAATAGATGGCTATGTATGCGCTCCAGTTCAAAAATCAAAGTTCTAAGGTATAATGCGCGCTCTGATGGTTTTATTCCTCCGATTTCTTCGACGGCTTGAGTAAAACATGTGGTGTGACTGTGACAGCATATTCCACAAATGCGTTCCACCAAGTAAAGTGTTTGAACCAAGTTTCGATTTTCCGCTAAAGCTTCTATTCCCCTATGAACATGCCCTAACCGTATGTCAACGTCAAGAATTTCCTCCTTTCGAACAGTAACTCTGAGAGAAATGGGCTCCTTAAGCGCTGGATGAACCGGACCGAACGGTATACGTAATCGAGTATAATCCACCTTGATTTCTTTTGCATCATCTGACTTGTCTGTCATATACATTCTCATCCAAACTTTCTTTTCACCGCCGTAACTATTCCCATGACGATTGCTTCAGGTCTGGGAGGACATCCCGCAACATAAACATCTACTGGGATAATTTTGTCTAGAGGCCCCTCAATCATTTGGCTTCCTAAAAAGGGGCTACCGGAACTTGCACAAGACCCTATAGCGACAACAACTTTAGGCTCTGGCACTTGCTCATAAACCCTAATGACACGTGGAAGCATTTGGCGAGTGACAGGTCCCGTCACTAGGAGAACGTCAGCGTGACGAGGTGAACCGACTAGTACACATCCTAAACGTTCAACATCATAACGGGGAGTTAGAGCCGCAACTATCTCAAGGTCGCAACCATTACATGACCCAGTATTTAAATGAAAGAGCCACGGCGACTTAATTCTACTTCTCGCAGTAACGCTCATGTCTTTCACTCTCCAAAGCCGCCATATTCTTTCATAATGTTTTGCAAACAAGAGTTGATAGTCCTAGCAAAGTTATCCTCATAAAGCATTCAAACACACCCGTTAAGCTACGAATAATCTTAGACCATTATTAATTCTTACCACTGTAAATCTACAGAATAGATACGTGGTTTGGAGATCGGTGAACTCTTCTATCACTTCCCCGCTAACCCAGTTAACCGCCTTTCCCGTGAAAACATCCGGTATCATGGAGATTGAAAAGATGACACTAACCGCGGCGAATGATACGGGCGCATAGTTCCTGAGTTTAGGGTTAATCCTAGCAAAGATTGGTGTGAATACTGCTCCAATCACGGGAATGAGCCAGCAAAGCCATGGTGCATACGGAAGCAACAAACTTCTCCTCCAGACTGTGCATTGGAATATAGATTCCGGATTTAATAGATTGAATGTTCATCTTAATAAACCGTTAAACATCTATATGCCATAGACAGAAAAGCTTCACGATTACGAGATCCATCGCATCTTACCAGCTTGTCAGCTTGAAGAAATTCTCATATTTCTTTCAAAAATTGTGAAGCCAAGAGGAAAATTTCACTCATTTTCCTAAAAGAATCATTCACTAAGAAAACGGAAAAGGCAGTCTTACATGTCTCGTTGATACTTTAAGCTTTTTACCTCGTATAATATATAATCAAATTAACACAATGTTGAAAATCGGCAGGTGTTCAATTAGTGAAGTCTAAAGAACTCAAGACTCTAGTAGAAGTGCTGCAAGAGCTGGGTTCAACCTGTGATGAGACAGCTAACGTATTGAGCGGAGCGGTTCAAGAAGCACATTGTGCAAAGCATTTATTGGGGAAACACACGTCGGAGCAAGAGCGAGCGAGACTGGTGAAGCTTGGTTTAAATATTATGGATTTCCCGGGTTTAATACCCTCAATTTTCCTTAACGAGTTATTCTACCATAAGTTCGTAGGCGTTTCTCTAGTAGCTATAGGATTAATTCAAGAGAAAAGAAGCCCCATGCACGCAGTTAATGTCTATGAAACCTTTCAGGAAACAGTTCAGAAGTTACGAAAGGTGACAAACGAAATGGTTTAACATCTCTTCATGTTTTCTGAGTTATTGAAACCTTTCTCTTCCCGCTGTTTGTTTATACGCTTTCTCACGGCCTTCAGCAGAAAAGGACTTACAATCGTCGTGGCTAGGCAAGTGACCACTAGAGTAACATAAATGTCTTGTGGGATAACGCCCATAGCATACCCCATGCCGGCCACAAGCAATCCAACCTCACCCCGAGCAATCATTCCTACTCCAACGGCTAATCCCTTACCTATGTCCAAAAATATACGATGCCTGGAAAGCCACTATAGAATATCACAGAACAAAAGACATCCTATACGTACAGAAGAGATTCTAGGCCACAAAAACATTCAGAACACGCTAATCTACATAGACCTAGAAAAAGCCCTATACAACAACACAAAAACCGACGAATTCATCGCAAGAGTAGCCACCAACATTGGAGAAGCCTGCAGGCTCGTAGAAACAGGCTTTGAATACGTGACAGGCGACTACGCTGACGGCGGCAAAATCTTCAGAAAACGCAAGTAGCAAATTTAGTATGGTTCAGTGAAAAGTCCATGAAGTTTAAACGTGTTTAAACAATCCATACAGAATTCTTATCTACGACTTTTTCTTCAAGCTTCACGTAGGCGTCAAACATGAAAGAGGCTGCAGCTTTCGCGCCATGCCATATTACAGGCTTCTTCCAAATACTTGATCAGCCAACAAACTTTTTATATGCTGGTTCCAGAGGAGCTGGCGTTTCATTACGCCGAGGAGTCAAAACCATCGTAAAGGTTAGAAAAGCCGAAAAAAACTCCTTACAAGTCAAGATCAATGGTTTCGCCTCAAGCTCTGCAGAAGTCTCCAAACATGTTGCAGACGCCTTTCTTTCCCGCTTCAAACAAATGGAAAACTTCGAGATCATCGTTGAACATCACGTTGACGTTCCAACAGGAGCTGGATTCGGCACCAGCGGAGCTGCAGCCTTAAGCTTAGCCCTAGGCCTAAACGACGTTTTTGGTTTAGGCATGTCTAGAATAGAGGCTGCCCAAATGGCGCATGTGGCTGAAATTGAATGTAAAACGGGACTCGGCACAGTAATTGCTGAAGCTTTCGGCGGTGTGGAAGTGAGAGTTAAGCCAGGAGCGCCAGGAATTGGAGAAATAAAGAATGTGCCAGCTTCCAAAGACTACGTAATGGCTTGCCTAACCTTTGGACCATTATCCACAAAAAAGTTCCTAAAAGACGAAGAAATCCGCAAACGCGTAAACGAGTTCGGCGGAAAACTCGTTGACAAGTTGATTGAAGAGCCAAACGTCACAAACTTTATGAATTTTTCCCGACAATTCGCTGAGCACGTAGGATTAATAACTGAAAAAACGAGGCGAATCTTACATGCAACGGACAACGCCAACTTTGTTTGCAGCATGCCAATGTTCGGAGAATCTGTATTCACTCTGATCAGACAAGAATCCCTTGAAGAACTTCTCCGAATCTTGCGTAAGTACAGTCCAGACGGAAGAATCATTGTCAGCGAAATCGACTTTGAAGGAGCACGACTACTGAAATGACGGCTATCAAGATTCCGCCGGAACATCCTAGAGCAGAATCCCTTAGAATACGAGAAAAACTAGTTGAACATTATCATAAGGGAGTTGTTGCGACTGCTGGCCTCATAGCACACGGTCGCGGGGAAGCCTTCGACTATATATTAGGCGAAAAAACAACCAAACCAGCCTTAAACGCTATAAAAGCAGCTGCAGCAACGCTTCTAACAACTGAAAAAGCAGTAATCTCCGTTAATGGGAACACAGCTGCCTTAGTAGCTGAAGAAATAGTGAGGCTGGCTAATGTTGCGAAAGCAAAGATTGAGGCCAACCTGTTTTACAGGTCGTTTGAAAGGGAGCTGAAAATCAAGGAGTTGCTTGAAAAGGCTGGTGCACGTGAGGTTCTAGGAGTGAGCGAGGATGCTTCTGCAAGAATTCCCGAGCTAGGAAGCGAGAGGAGACGTGTAGACCCGCGAGGCATACTTGTGGCTGACGTGGTTCTGGTGCCTTTAGAAGATGGAGATCGAACGGAAGCCCTCGTCAAAATGGGAAAAAAAGTGATAGCAATAGACCTAAATCCTCTTTCGCGAACAGCACAAGAAGCAACAATCACCATAGTCGACAATGTTGTAAGAGCAACACCGAAGCTTGTGGAAACAACTGGAAAACTAAAGCAAGACTTGAAAAAATGCCAAGAAATTCTCCTGAACTTTGACAACAAGGAAAACTTAGCTGAATCCATAACACTGATCAAAGAAAGGCTTTCAAAACTCGCTGAAAAAGGTGAATACCTTACTTTGGAGGATGAAAAACATGAGTTTTAACAAAATTGTTGTTTTGGGCGCTGGTGCCATCGGAAGCATCTATGGGGCCTTGCTGTCTAAGAAAAACGATGTAACGTTGATTGGGAATAAAGCTCATATGGATGCTGTGAATTCAAAGGGATTATCAATTTCTGGAGATATAGAGGAAACTTTCTATCTTAAGGGTGACACAGAAATCCGCGGAATACCTGAAAACACGCTAATTATTCTAACCACAAAAGCATATGATTCGGCAAAAGCCATTAAACAAATAAAAAAACTTCTGAAAAAAGATACGGTTATTCTGGTCTTGCAGAACGGTCTTGGAAACGAAGAAGTCGTTAAGCGTGTATCTGGTGACAAAGCCAAAATTTTGAGGGGTGTAACAGCGATGGCGGCTGAATTTTTTGAACCTGGAAGAGTGAGATTTTGGACTGGAGAAACAATTATTGAGCAGAATGAAGTTGCGGAAAGAATCGCTGAAAGTTTTGCCAATTGCATGTTAAAAACAAGGCTTTTCAATGACATTAACCTGGAAGCATGGAACAAGCTGGTTATGAACTGTGTAGTAAACCCCTTATCCACGCTTTTTCATGTTAGGAATTGTGAACTTGTTTCGGATTCGTTGAAAACCGTTCGACATAGAATTGTCAGGGAATGTGTTAAAGTTGCAAAAGCTGAGGGAATAACCTTTCCCAAAGATCTGGAGAAAAAAGTTGACGAGAAAATCTCCGGTTATACGAATTTTTCTTCTATGTACCAAGATGTAATGAAGGGTAAGAAAACTGAAATTGATTTTCTAAACGGAAAGGTAGTCGAGTTGGGTAGAAAACATAACATTCCAACACCTGTGAACGAAACGCTTGTGAGCTTAACAAAATTCATGGAGGAGAAAAATGGAATTTCAAGAAAGAATTAGGCGGAAAAAGGGTAGAGAAAAAATCGTGGTGTTAACGGCTTACGACTACCAAATGGCAAAGATACTTGACGGAACCGGCATTGATCTAATCCTAGTTGGCGATAGTGTGGGAATGGTTGTGCAAGGCCACAGCAACACAAAAAGCGTAACTATGAATGACATGATTTATCACGTGAAGACTGTGGCAAGAGGAGCGAAGGAAACGCCAATCATAGGTGACATGCCGATAAACAGCTGCAACACTGTGGAAGACGCTTTAAGAAATGCTAAGCAGTTTCTAGAGGCAGGGGCTCACGGAGTCAAGATTGAAGGAAATAGATCGGAAGTTGTAAAGGCTTTAATTGATGCGGGGATTCCAGTGATGGGGCATGTTGGAATGCTTCCTCAAATGGCTGAAACTTATCGTGTAAAAGGGAAAGAGCCTGAAGAGGCTGAAGAGATTTTTCGAGACGCTTTGAATTTGGATGAGTTGGGCGTTTTTTCCATAGTGTTAGAGTGCATGCCTCAAAGCTTAGCGAAGAGAATAACTGAAAATGTGAAGGCTCCGACAATCGGCATAGGGGCTGGAAAATATTGTGATGGACAGGTTTTGGTAGTGAATGACATGTTGGGGTTGGATGAAAGTTTCAAACCAAAATACGTAAAGAGATACGCCAGTCTAAACGAAATAATAAAGGATGCTGTGGCTAAGTTTGTGGAAGAGGTCTCCGCTGGCAATTATCCAGACGAGAAGCACACTTATCATTAGGCTTTGGGAGAGTTATGAAAAATGGAGAATGAAGGTTTGCCTCAGAGTTCAGTTCTGAAGGAACTTGAGTCAAGACTTAGCAGGGACTTTACGTATGGTTCTGGAAGAATCATCGGGTCCATGTGTACTTGTCCGCATCCTCTAGCTAGAAAAGTTTACACTTGCTTTCTCGATAGAAACTTGGGTGATTCAGGGCTTTCTCCGGCTCTAGTTAAGTTGGAAAAAGAAACGATTCACATTCTTGGCGCGTTGCTTTCGAACCCAAAGGCTTCAGGTCACATAGTCACAGGTGGAACAGAGGCTAACACTTTAGCTTTGTGGGCTGCAAAAAAACTTTCAAAAAAGAACCAAAGCGAAGTTATCGTACCTGCTTCCGCACATTACTCTTTCGACAAAGCTGCAGATTTGTTAAGCTTACAAATCGTTAAAGTTGGATTGAACAGCAGATTCCAAGTTGACGTAGAAGCAGTTGAAAAGGCAGTGAATTCAAACACTATAGCAATTGTTGGCGTAGCTGGAACAACTGGTTTAGGCGTTGTTGATCCAATATCGGAGCTTTCTGAGATTGCCGTGAAAAAAGACTTGTACCTTCATGTGGATGCAGCCTTCGGAGGTTTTGTTCTTCCATTTCTGAAGGAATTAGGATTTAGCGTTCCAGATTTTGATTTCTCATTGCCCGGGGTATGTTCCATCGCTATTGACCCGCATAAAATGGGTTTGGCTCCAATTCCTGCTGGCGGAATACTGTTTCAGAATGAAAGACTAAGAAAAACTGTTGCCTGGAATGTTTCTTATCTGGCTGGAGGGGAAAGTGAGCAAGCCACTATTGTGGGGACACGGTCTGGAGCTTCAGTCATTGCTGTTTGGGCTTTGCTGAAGCATTTGGGAACAGAAGGTTACAAGAGAATTGTTAGGAGTTGTATGCGTTTAACATGGAAACTTGCCGTGGAAATTCAGAAAATTAATGGTTTAGACATAATAACTGAACCAACCATGAACATTGTTGGGATAAAATCCGAAGTATTCGACATTCGTCGAATAGCAAAAGAGTTGAGACTTAGAAAATGGGCTGTTTCCCTTTTCCCAAATCATATTCGGATAGTCGTGATGCCTCACGTTCAAAAACAGCACGTTGAAGAATTCCTAGAAGATTTAAAAGACATTGTCACTGAATTGGGAGGTTGAAAAGGGTTGTCGGTTCATCCATCTAAAGACATTGTAGGAATGAAAGGAAAAGAGTTGAAAGATAAACGCATAGTCTTATGCATAACTGGCAGCGTGGCAGCTGTACAATGTTCAGAAATCGCTAGAACGCTCATGCGGCATGGAGCAGAAGTTTTCACTGTAATGTCACCGATGGCGCAGAAAATTATTCATCCATATCTTATGGAATGGGCAACTGGAAACGCTGTGGTAACAGAGTTAACTGGGAAAATTGAACATGTGGCTCTGGTTGGGGAACACCCTAAAAAGGCTGATTTGGTTCTTGTTGCTCCAGCTACAGCGAACACGATAAGCAAGATTGCCTGCGGAATAGATGACACAACTGTGACGTCTGTTGTTTCAACGGCTTTCGGCTCAAACACGCCCATAATCATAGTTCCAGCCATGCACGAGTCCATGTATAACCATCCAATATTAACGGAAAACATTAACAAGCTGAAAGCTCTCGGCATTGAGTTTGTTGGTCCAAGAATTGAAGAAGGCAAAGCCAAAATCGCTGAAATAAAGGAGATTGCCAATGCGGTTATGAATAAACTTGTCGTTGAACAGGATTTCTCTGGATTGAGGGTGCTGGTTACTGCGGGACCGACCGTAGAGCACATAGACCCTATACGTGTTATCACAAACAGAAGTTCTGGAAAAATGGGAGTTGCAATAGTAGAAGAAGCCTTAGATCGCGGAGCAGAAGTAACAGTTGTCTATGGATTGGGAAGAGCAACTCCTCCATTGGATGCCGACGTGATTTCGGTTGAAACAACGGAGCAAATGCGTGAAGCAGTTATTTCAGAATTGAAATCAAAGAAATATGACGTGGTGGTAGCTGTTGCTGCAGCCGCTGACTGGACCGTTAAAAAACCCTATTCCTACAAGGTTTCAACGCATAAGCTTCATTCGCTTGATTTGAAACTGAAACCTACCAAGAAAATCATTGATCACGTGAAAAAGGTTAGCCCCAAAACGTTTCTTGTAGCGTTTCGTGCAGAATACAAGTTATCCAAGAAGGATTTGATTGAAAGTGCTTATAAGCGATTGTTGCAAGCCAATGCTGATTTAATTGTCGTGAATGATGTGGGTAAGAAAGGCGCAGGATTTGGAACTGAAACAAACGAAATGTTCATTGTAGATAGGGAGAAAAAAGTAGTTCATGTTCCATTAGCCCTTAAACGAGAAGTCGCAAGGAAAATTCTTGACGTTGTAAATGAAAAAATCAAACCAAAATAATCTTATAGACTGTTAATACGTGTAAAACGTGAAAGCAAATGAGTAAAAAATTCAAAACCGTGGCTGTTGGCGGTACTTTCGACGAGTTTCATAAGGGACATAGAGCCTTGCTTGTGAAAGCTTTTGAGTTGGGCGAGCAAGTTTTAATTGGCTTAAGTTCTGACGAGTTCGCCGAGAAACTGAATAAGCCACACGCAACGGCACCGTACAAGCAGAGGTTAGAAGAGTTAAAGGCTTTCTTACGTGAGCATGATTTTTTGGAAAGAACTCGGATTGTTACTCTGGATGACGTTTATGGAGTGACGTTGTCTAAAGGCTGCGTTGAAGCTTTGGTTGTAAGTAAAGAAACAGAATCTACGGCTGTTAAAATCAACGAGGAAAGGAAAAGGATTGGGCTGTCTGCGCTGCATATAGTTGTTATAGACATGATTCCTTCAGAAAATCATGTTCCTGTATCCACGACTAGAATTCACCGAGGAGAAATCGATCGCGAAGGTCATATACTAAAAATGAGAAAGTAGAACGAAATGTTTCAATAAAGAGCTAAAGGCATGAAAGTCAACAAGAAAAGAATAGATAAAGGTTGAAACTAAGATGAGCAGACCACAAGTAGCTTCGTACGGCTCTTGGAAATCTCCCATTACCTCGGAGCTGGTTGCCTCAGGAACTGTGGGGCTTGGACAGATAATTCTTGATCATGAGGATATTTACTGGAATGAATTACGTCCAACTGAAGGGGGACGAATCATCATCGTGCGACGGACACCAGACGGACAGACAACTGACATGACGCAGTCCCCATTCAACGCTCGTACACGCGTTCATGAGTATGGAGGTGGCGCATTTGCCATTATTGACGGCACAATCTACTTTTCGAACTTCGCTGACCAACGAATCTATCGTCAGGAACCTGGAGCCATGGCACGCCCGATCACTCCTGAGGCCGAGCTACGTTATGCTGACATTGTCATTGACCGTCGCCGAAGTCGTATGATTTGTGTTCGTGAAGATCACACAGTTGCTGGGCGAGAGCCAGCAAATACTTTGGTAAGCCTCAAATTTGAGGGCGGCAAAGGTGACAATGTTCTCGTTTCTGGGAACGATTTTTACTCGTCTCCTCGTCTCAACCCCGACGGTTCTCGCTTAGCATGGCTCACGTGGAACCATCCGAACATGCCGTGGGATGGAACCGAACTTTGGGTCGGTGAGCTAAGAGCAGACGGCTCGTTGAGTCATCCCGAACGAGTTGCAGGTGGCACTGATGAATCCGTCTTTCAGCCAGAGTGGTCACCAGACGGCGTTCTATACTTTGTTTCCGACCGCACTGGTTGGTGGAACCTTTATCGTTGGCATGAAGGAAACATCAAACCTTTGTGTAAGATGAAGGCTGAGTTCGGAAAACCGCAGTGGGTCTTCGGAATGTCAACTTACTCGTTCGAATCTGCAGGCTGTATTGTCTGCGCCTACATTGAGCAGGGAACTTGGCGTCTGGCAACCATTGACACTGCGACAGGCGAACTTGAATGTATCAAGACACCCTACACAGAAATTCGAACCCTACGTGCATCGTCAGGTCTGGCTGTATTTATCGCTGGATCGCCAACTGAACCGCCGTCAATCGTCAGGCTTGACCTTGCAACGCGTCAGATTGAGGTATTGCGGCGTTCCAGTAACGTAATGGTTGATGCTGAATATTTGTCGATTCCAAAAGCGATCGAATTTCCAACTGAGAACGGGCTTACTGCGCACGCCTTTTTCTATGCTCCACGAAACCGCGATTACACTGGTCCATCCGAAGAGCAGCCGCCGCTTCTAGTAAAAAGTCATGGTGGGCCGACTGCTGCCACTTCTACTACGCTTTCTTGGGCTGTTCAATATTGGACTAGCCGCGGTATCGCTGTGCTTGATGTGAATTATGGAGGTAGCAGTGGGTATGGTCGCAAGTATCGGCAGCGGCTTAACGGTCAGTGGGGCGTTGTTGATGTTGACGATTGTGTTAATGGGGCGTGCTACATGGTCAAAATTGGAGAGGTTGATGGTAATAGACTTGCTATTCGTGGGGGTAGCGCGGGTGGATACACAACACTTTGCGCGCTCACGTTCCGTAACATCTTCAGGGCAGGCGCAAGTTATTATGGGGTCAGCGATCTGGAAGCGTTGGCGAAAGATACTCATAAATTCGAGTCACGTTATCTGGATCGGATGATAGGTCCCTATCCTGAGCGGCGTGATCTCTACAGAGAACGTTCGCCAATTCATTTCGTCAATCAAATCTCATGCCCAATGATCCTTTTCCAAGGACTTGAGGATAAAGTGGTTCCTCCTAGTCAAGCTGAGTTAATGGTCAAGGCTTTGCGCAAGAAGGGACTGCCCGTAGCTTATATCCCGTTTGATGGTGAGCAACACGGGTTTCGACGCGCCGAGAACATTAAACGCTCACTTGACGCTGAACTCTATTTCTATTCAGAAATCTTTGGCTTCAAGATAGCTGATCCAGTTGAGCCAATTCAGATCGAAAACCTCTAAGATCTTCGTTGGCACTCCATACTTAGCGCGCACTTCCAGAAGGCTTTAAACACTTTTTAACCTATTCCTTATTGGAAAGGTGTTGCTGTGCAGAGAACTGGAGTTGCCAGGCTTCCACTTCATTATGGAAAGGCGCCGAGATGGCTAGTTATCCGCATGCGAAAACTCGCCAAAGAAATTGTGACAATTATCATTGATGAGTATGGCACTGATGATTTTCTAAAGCGAATTTCAGATCCCTTCTGGTTTCAAGCTTTAGGCTGCGTTTTAGGCTATGACTGGCACTCATCAGGCGTAACAACAGTCGTTACAGGAGTTCTAAAACAGGCTGTTGTGCCAGAAGACCACGGCATAGCAGTTTGCGGTGGTAAAGGCAAAGTTTCTAGGCAGACACCATTAGAAATTGGAAACATCGGCGAAAGGTTCGGTTTCTCAAGCGACAAAATTCAAAACTTGCAGTACGCAAGCAAAATGAGTGCTAAGGTTGACAACACGGCTATTCAAGCTGGCTACCAGCTTTATCACCACGCTTTCTTTTTGGCTGAAGATGGAAAATGGGCTGTTATACAGCAAGGCATGTGCCCGCAAGACCGCACTGCCAGACGTTACCATTGGCTTTCCGACAACGCCAAAAACTTTGTTGTTGAACC
>JACUTN010000155.1 GCA_014859805.1 Candidatus Bathyarchaeota archaeon | reverse complement strand
GAATATGCTAAGCATTATCTCGACAATGTGCCAAAACAAAAAAAGTGGGTGGTTACGATAATCGTTTCTGTTCTGCTATTTCTTGTGTGTTTTTCTGTAACGTGTTCCGTCAGGTCTTTCCCACAATTCGACTACTAAAGTGTGTTTGGCATTCGGGCTTTTCATGTTCCAAGATTTTACAAACTTATCTTTTCCCATGGTTATTCACGCTCATCATATTTCTTCCCTATGGATATTTAACGTTTACCATGATGCAAGCTATAGAACGCGCGCTACACCGACCATTATTCATTTCAACGGACACATGGTTTTACAAAAAGTTATACAAATACGTGGAAAAGCCATAGCTGAACCAAAGAGAACTGATCAAGATCGAGAAGTAACGCTTTTTTGTTTTGAAATCCGAACTCCAATCTCAAAGGCTTGAGTTACTCTCTTCTCGTTGTTTCTTACGCCGCCCAGCTCGTTGCTGTCATTTGGGTACAGAAGCGTTTCGATTAATTCAATGTTTGCCCAATTAAAGAATCCTTTCACAGTAGTCAGAATCGTGTCGAACTCTTGTTGTGCGCCTGCAACTGCGATAAAAACTCCTTTCTTCCACTTCTTCAATCTTCTTTCAAAACCATATGTTTCATCAACTCGCTTGACATATGGCATTAAGCAGTTGCATCGGTCTATCATGAGTTTGACTTGTGCACTGACAGTGTCAAAGTACACTGGAGAACCCAACACTATAACGTCGCAAGACTCTAGAGCATCGTAGATTAATTCCATGTCATCGTCAAAGAGACAATACTTAGGATACGGGTCAACTCCACAACTTTGGCATGGCTTAACATCTAAGTCGTTAAGATAAATCTTAAGTGTTTTTGCTCCTTGGTTGCTTGCGCCTTTCAACACTTGAGACACAAGCAAGTCAACGTTCCCATTTTTGTTAGGACTACCAACAATCCCGCAAACCTTCATAATGACTACCTTAGACAGAAGTGACACAGAGGCGAACTTATGTTTTCCGTAATGCAGAAGTACTACACGCCCATTAGCTAACCAAAGTACAGCATAGCCAAAAGAGTTAATCGTAATCGAGTTTGAGAAAAAATGGAGATTGCCTTGTCACCAAAAACGAAGTTACTTATCATTACAATATTTGTTGCACTTGTTTTATCCTTTCTCTTGCATTTGATAGATGTTCAGCTTCATTTTGGAGGATACTACTTTCGTGCCTCTTTTATGATAATGATTGCAATTATCTTTTGCCTTTTGCTGACGAAAATCACAGAGAAATTGAGACATAAGTGAATGCATAGACTTCATTTAGCACGTTAGATGGAAAGCTCCAACAACAAGCTTGTTGGACTTCAAGATTTTGTTAAATGTCTCACATGCTTCCCTTGTTGGCTGGGCAACCAATTCGATTCCATGAGATTTTAAGGTGTTTTCGACTTCTGGTGGAATCTTTACGAGTCCATAGTAGCCTGTGCCAACGATGAGCACTTCAGGCTTTGGTTCTTGTTTAAGGATTTCCTCCAAGTCTTCAACATGTAGTCTATGTCCTTCTTTTCTCCACCAGCCGTCAATAACTCGTTCTGGCAAGACTATGACGTCGCTTGTGTATCTTTTACCATTTATGACTATGACACCAAATTCGTAGGATTCAATCAATATGGAAACCTCACCAAACTATTTAACACATTGATCAAGGATTTAAAGTCTCAGCCTAAGCGAGTTCAAAGCTTTTACTTGTCATTGTTGTAATTCAGTTATAGGAGAGTGCAAGACAAATGAAAACGCTTTCAAAAGATTTCTACGAAAGAAACCCAGCCTCGGTTGCGAAGGATTTGCTTGGAAAAACCTTGCTGAGGAAACTGGATTCTGAAGTTTTGTCTGGAAAAATTGTTGAAACCGAGGCTTATTATGGGGGAAACGATCCGGCTTCTAGAGCTTATAGGGGGAAGAAAAAGTTTAACGCGCTGATGTTTATGAGTGTAGGAAAAGCCTTCATTTACATGGTTCATGCAAACTGGCTTCTGAACATAGTTGCTCACCTAAAAGATGGCGTTGGAGCTGTTTTGATAAGGGCTGTAGAACCAATAGAAGGGATAGAAACTATGCGGAATAACAGGAATGTAAAGAGATTACGGGATTTGACTAATGGGCCGGGGAAGTTGACGAAAGCTTTGGCTGTGACGAAGGAGTTGAATGGAATTGACGTCACGGAAAGAGATAGTCAAATAGTTGTGGTTGAAGGAGGAG
>JACUTN010000154.1 GCA_014859805.1 Candidatus Bathyarchaeota archaeon | reverse complement strand
TAACCACTTGTATAGCTATTTCCTCACCCAAAATCTTTCAGAATCCAAGAAATCTAACAGTAATAGAAAAGGACGTAAAAGCTGCAGTGCACAGCATCTGCAACACTATGAAAAAGAATTTGTATGGAAGCCACATCGGACATACAAAAGTTATTTTAAAGGGGCAATCCACGCTGCAGATGAGGCATTTTCATAAATGGGAAAAGGGAGACACCGTTAGCTCAAGTCTCGAATTCCACCTGCAAAAAGGAGCAACGCTCTTCCATGTTTACAAGTGTTTGGCTGTACCAGAGAAGTTGAGAACAGAGCTTAAGAGTTTTCTAGATTCTAGCTGTTCAGCAAACATTGAAACAGCCATTCTAGCCAAAAGAGGCAACGTCAACATGTATGATTCCACTTTTCTGAACGGGGAAGAAGCCAACGCCGTAACAAGGGTGAAAATGGTTGCTGACCAAGATTCCAAAATAACCTCTCACAGTAAAATGATTGCCAACAACGCTGGAATAGGGCATGTGGATTGCATGGGCTTGTTGCTGTCTGAGAATTCAAGCATAAGCACAGTTCCAGAATTAATGAATAGAAACAAAAACGCTACACTTACTCACGAGGCATCAGTAGGTAGAATATCTCAAGAGGCATTGAACTACTTGAGAAGCAGAGGATTAACAGAAGATGGAGCAATCGGTTTAATTATAACTGGTTTTCTGAGAGAAACTGCATTTTCCTATAAAGGGCGTGTTCTGCCGTCAAAAATTTACATGTAAACTTTCACAGTATGAATTAGTTTGTTGTTTGGAACACATGAAAACTCTAAAGAGGGATAGAACAGTTCAAGAAGTACTCTGAAGAGAGAGAACGGCACATAATTGTTAGGTTATAGTTGATTTTCTAACTTTTTTCGGTTTTTGGCATTGTGCCTAACTTCTTTAGAGCAAATAGCAAATAAGCCTAACATTTTTTTATATCATTGGACATTTAGGTAACCCTAAAATTGCCGCAGTGAGGAAAAGCAACTTTGGAAAAAAAGTTAAGCGAGTTAAAGCCTGGAGAAACAGGTGTCATTGTCTCCATTCAAGCGGTGACTATGCACCGTCGGCATCGCCGCCGTCGTAGCTGGGGTTTCCAAAGGAGATTAGAAGACATGGGTCTCACTCCCGGAACAAAAATAATGGTTGTAAAGTCTGCACCTTTTCACGGTCCAATAGAAATCCATGTAAGAGGTTCAAGACTTGCAATAGGCAGAGGAATGGCAGAGAAGATTCTAGTGAGTGTGGAAAAGTGAAAAAAGACAAGATTATCATAAGCCTTGCTGGGAACGCTAACGTAGGAAAATCAGTGATATTCAATCATCTGACTGGCTTGCATCAACACATTGGAAATTGGCCTGGAAAGACGGTTGAGAAGGCAGAGGGAACGCTTCACTTCAAAGGACACACGATAGACGTCATTGACTTGCCTGGAATCTATTCGCTGTCAACTTTTTCCATAGAGGAACTTATCTCAAGAGAATATATTGCGGTTGAGAATCCTGATTTGGTGATAAACGTTGTTGATGCTTCAGTTCTTGAAAGAAACTTGTTTTTCACCTTGCAATTAGTGGAGTTGGAAACACCTATCGTCGTAGCTTTGAATCAGATGGACATGGCGAAAAAGAAAGGCATAAACATTGACCATAAGAAACTGGAAAAAATCTTGGGCGTACCCGTAGTTCCCACTGTGGCAACGAGTCGTGCGGGAATTTTTGAATTGATGCAAACGTCGGTTGATGTTGTTGAGAAAGGTGTTGGGAAACCCACTAAAATTAGATATGGCGAAGAAGTGGAAACGAGAATACAGAAGCTTAGCAAAATGGTGAGTAGGCTTCATCTTCCTTATCCTGCTAGATGGGTTGCGATAAAGCTGTTGGAAGAGGATGAGCAGATAGAAGGGAGAATTCGCCAGTTAGATCCGAAAATTGTTTCAGTTGCAAGGAAGCTTGCAGAGGAAATTGAAGGAATTCATGGGCATTCATGTTCGACTGTGATAACGTCTGAACGGTACGAGATTGCGGGGCGCATCGCTAGAGAAGTGCAAGAAATAGTGCCGCCGACAAAGCTTCCGATGAGCGAAAGACTGCATGCCTTGACAACTCATAAGATTTTAGGGTATCCAGTAATGGTTGCGGTGATTCTTTCAATTTTTTTCGCTATCTTCTCCTTTGGAGATTACACTTCCCAGCTACTGGGTACACTTTTTGAAAATGTCTATTCTATTTATGA
>JACUTN010000153.1 GCA_014859805.1 Candidatus Bathyarchaeota archaeon | reverse complement strand
CCGTACCGAAGCGTATTCAAAGATGAAACGAAGCTTGACATTAACTATGTTCCTTACAGGCTTCCACACAGAGATAGAGAACTGCGTTTGTTAATGGAGTTTTTCAGTTTCTTACTGCGCACTCCGGAGAAGATGACACAAAGAATCATGATAACTGGAGACGTTGGCACAGGCAAAACTGCTCTTTCTCAACGTTTCGGAGCAGACATTACCCGTGAAGCAAACAAGCGTGGAACAAACCTTCGTTACATTCATGTTAATTGCCGCGAGTATCGTGGAAGCCTTTTCCTCATCCTGCATCATGTAGTTTCCATTTTTCATCCAAACTTTCCAAGACGCGGCTATTCCGCTGAGGAACTTTTGGGCATTCTAATGCAAATTTTGGACGAGCAAAAAGCATACGTAGTCTTGACTTTAGACGAGTTTGAAAGCCTAGTTGAGAGGGAAGGTTCTGATGCTGTTTACAAGCTGACTCGCTTGCAAGAAATAAGACTGAACAAACCTCAGAGAATCTCGTTGATATGCATTTTACGAAGCCTAAAAAAGATTGAACAGTTAGATGCGAGCGCAAGAAGCACTTTGCAATCCAACATAATTCATCTTGATAGATACTCCAAACAACAGCTTACGGACATCCTCAACAACCGTGTCTCACTTGCCTTTAAGCCTTTAACAGTGTCAGAAGACACCGTGAGCCTAACAGCTGAACTTGCCTTTTCCGAAAATGGAAACGCTCGATTCGGCATTGAACTGCTTTGGAGAGCCGGAAAATACGCAGATGCTGAAGATTTGGAAACGGTTACGCCAGAGTGTGTCCGAAAGGCTGCGTCAAGCATATATGCTGTTATGCGCAAAAGTGACGTGGCATCGTTAAAGCTGCATGAAAAACTGTTTCTGCTTGGCATAGCCAGATTTTTTAAGCAACATGAAACGGCTTACGTTTCTTTAGCAGAGGCTGAACAAGCTTATGCTGTTGTCTGCGAAGAGTTTGACGTTCAACCGCACAGCCACACGCAACTGTGGAAGTATTTGCGTACACTTTCAGCTTTAGGTGTAGTGAAAACTGAAGTTTCAGCCGCTGGTTCGCGTGGAAGATCAACGTTTGTCTCTCTGCCTAGAATTCCAGCTTACGAATTAGAGAAAGAATTAAGCAATCTTCTGCAAAAGGAAAAGTCGTGAAAGCTATGGATGTAGAGGACTTTTTTTCTTCACGGCTTCGAATGAAGATTCTAAAAATCCTATCGGAAGTTGGTGAACTTAATATTTCAGGGATTGCTCGCAGGCTCGATGTGAATTATGGAACGACAAACAAGCATTTGAAGATCTTGGAAAATGAAGGAATTGTCCAGCATAAACGATTTGGAAGAATCCGAATCTACAGGCTAAATGAACACTCATCTAAAACTAAAGCCATACAAAATCTTCTCGAAGTCTGGGAACAATAATACAAATAGAAAAAAAGGAAGGATAAAGGCTCATCAATCGGGCGGCTTTCCGAATGTTTTTCCATAACTATTTGTGATAGTCACTAAGTCTAGAATGCCTATGTGGCATAGATCATTTGCATCAATGTCAGCTCCAGGCAAGAAATGAGAGTCGTATTCGCCATCTCCTCTTGTGCCATAGGCAATAGCACACATGACCACGTCACATATGGATAATTTGTAGTTGCCACCGCGTGGCTTAATTGCGCCTTCCCAATGCCAACGCCAATCTATTTCACCCAACACTGGCGCGTGTAGGAAGAAGTGCGGGTTTCTGTTGAGCTGTACATTGCCGCCTATTGTTGTTTCTATCGACACCGGATAATACAAGCCGTAACTGTACATTGTGTCCGTCCAGTCTAGACCAAGGTTTCCGCCCAGATAGAAGCCTTCAGCACCATTAGGTATGGCTCTATAATACCAAATTGTGATATTGTCCCCCGGTGCAAAAGACGTTAAGTTAACGAAAATGTTATGGCAATAGCAATCATAACCAGCCCTAACGTAAAAGTCCAAGTCCTCCGTGATTGGAATTCCATTTACGGTCGCGTTAATTACCTGTACTACGTTGTCTGTTGTAAACTGATGCTCAAAGTAGCCTGAAGAAACCTCCACCAAATCAGAACCAACGAAAGCTGCACTTGCTTCTTCACAAAGTTTATCTGCCAATATGTCTTTTGGTCCTAGAAGCGGTATGTTTTGCCCCGCAGGAAGGAACCACATGCTGTAATCGTCGAAGTAAACTTCAACTTGGTAGTCGTTTACGATTTTGATGTGGTGCACATCCATTACTGAATCCCACATCCATGAGTCATCAAAAGCGTAGTTGTACCATACTGAAAATTCAAAGTCATCGGCAGTGAAGTAATC
>JACUTN010000152.1 GCA_014859805.1 Candidatus Bathyarchaeota archaeon | reverse complement strand
GAAGGTTCCAGCGGCTGGGTTCATAAGAAGGGACTTGGAAGACATAGAAAAATGTGATGTTTTAATTGCTTATTTGCCGAGGCTTTCAGCTGGAACTTGCATGGAGCTTTTCTATGCTAAACTCAAAGGAAAGAAAACCATCTGCATATGCGCGCTTGAGAATCCAAGTCCATGGATAATTATTCACTCAGACACAATCTTAAAAGATATTGACGAACTTGAAGCTGCGCTTAAACGTGATGCCAAATGAGTTTCGTGCTAAAGCTTAGAAAAGGTTATGATTACCCCTTTCTATCTGCTAATTAGGTTTGGAATAATTGCCTCGAACAATAAGGTATGTTTGTCCCCGCTGCGGAGCGGTTCATTCTGTTGAAGATTACCAGAACAGTCTCTTTTGCAGGGAGTGTGGGAGTTTTTTAAGAAAAAAACATGTTGTTGTTGAACAGCCTTTGAGGCAAGTTCAGAAAAAAGGCAAATCGGGCATTGAAAGATTCTTTCCTTACGATGATTTTCGTCCTTTCCAACGGGATGCAATAGACTTTGCGTTTAACGTCATTAAGAATAGAAAGATTGGCTTGCTTTCCTCGCCATGTGGCACTGGCAAATCCATTTCCGTTTTGACAGCGTTTTTCATGGCTAAAGAATTGGATGACTCTGTTGGACGGCTTATTGCGCTGACCAGAACGCGGAATCAGCTTGAAATCTATTGTAGGGAGCTTAAGAGAATCAAGGAACATTCAGGCATTAGCTTTGTTGCGTCTGTTTTCAAGAGCAAGATGGGGATGTGTCCCTATGTGCGAGAGAATGCAAGGTTCAGGAACATAAGCTATCGCGGGTTTCTTCAATATTGCAGAAACTTGAAGGACGGCACGTTTGGGAATACTTGCCAGTATTATGAGAGAACTTACAAAGGAAGGAGGCTAAGCTGGCGTGCCTACAATGCTGTTGACAAGATTAAGAAGACTGGTCCTTTGCTTCCAGATGAAGTGTATAAGATAAGCGTTGATGAACGCCTTTGTCCTTACGAGGTCACTAAGATTCTCGCAAAGTATGCTGACATCATCGTTGGCAACTACAATTACATTTTGGTTGACTCTGTTAGGAACTCGATTTTTGGAAGAGCAGGAATAAAAGTGGAGGATGTAAACTGCATTTTTGACGAAGCTCACAGTTTGCCATATTATGCTGCTGGCATCCTTTCAGATGAGCTTTCGTCAACATCTGTTGAGCGAGCCCAGAGAGAAGTTGAAGTTTTTGGTGTTGACGATTTTGGTTTTTTGGAAGCTTTGTACGATGTGTTAGTCAAGCTTGGAAAAAAAGTGCATGTGGAATTCGGGTTCGGTGTTGAACATGTTATAGGAACCCGTGGAATAGTCAAGCCATTGTTGAAAACGTTAAGCTTTAATGCTGATAAGCTGCTTGAAATCATTTCTGAACTTTCAGAACTGGGAGAAACCATTCGTTACAAAAGGGCTGAGGCGGGTAGAAACCCAATCTCCTATCTGTCCCGATGTGCCGATTTCCTTTCACACTGGGTTAGTGCGGTAGGCTCGAGTTACGCTCGGTACATGAAGGTTGAGGTTGACAGGGATAAAAGACGCCGTGTAAGGCTTGGGATTAGATGTCTTGACCCTGCTTTGGCTGCAAGCGTCATTAACGAGCTTCGTTCTGCAGTACTCATGTCTGGGACCCTTTGGCACACTGATTATTACGTTGATGTTCTGGGTATTGAGAAAAGTCGTTGCGAAAGCGTTCAGCTTCCAAGTCCTTTTCCGCGTGAGAACAGACTTATTGTTGTTGATTTGTCTGTCACAACAAAGTTTGAAAAGCGTAGTGAAGCCCAGTGGAAGAGAATTGCTGATCATCTGGAAAGGATTATTGGGCAGATTAATGGCAGAGTCGCTGTTTATTTTCCGTCTTATGCGATAATGCGTGAAGTTGTGAATGCTGCAAATTTTGATTTGCCTTTCATTCTTGAGAAGAGGCACACCAAAATTGTTGATTTGCTTCGGTTTTTGAAGTCTAATGACCAATGTATTGTTTTCGGAGTTGCTAGGGGCAAGATAAGCGAGGGTGTTGACATGTCTATGGGCGGTAGATCGTTGCTTTCAGCTGTAATAACTGTTGGTTTGCCTTATCCCAAGCGAACTGAACTGCAAACAGTTCTAGTTAAGTATTTTAGAGAGAAATTTGGGAACAAAGCCATGGAATATGCGAATGGCATTCCCTGTTTGAATGCTTTAGCCCAATCTGCTGGAAGGCTGCTACGTAGCCCTGAGGATAAAGGGGTAATAGTGATGATGGATGGACGTGCTGCTGGAAGGTTTAAGCAGAAACTTCCGAAGGACTGGAGAGAGGACATGAAAGCTGATTACGACATTGAGAAACTCTCAGAGAGAATCAAAAACTTCA
>JACUTN010000151.1 GCA_014859805.1 Candidatus Bathyarchaeota archaeon | reverse complement strand
CCTTCAAAAATCAAGACGTTCCAGCGGAAATTGTGGAAGGGCTTATTGATGCAGCGCGGTGGGCTCCTTCAGCTGGAAACATCCAACCATGGGAATTCATTATCGTTCGAAAGCCGAGAATCAAAAGGAGACTTGTTGAGGCCGCTCTCGGTCAAATGTTCATTGAGGAAGCCCCTGTTGTAATCGTTGTTTGTGCAAATGAAGAACGTTCCTCACAAGGCTATGGTGCGCGAGGCAAAACATTATACTGCATACAAGACACAGCCGCCGCCACACAAAATATCCATTTAACTGCTTACTCGCTTGGGTTAGGCACCTGTTGGGTTGGCGCATTCAGAGAGGAGGAAACAAGAGAAATATTGAAGATTCCTCAGGGAATAAGGCCAGTGGCTATAATTCCTGTTGGTTATCCTGCTGAAGTTCCTACAGCACGGACTAGAAAACCCATAAGTCAAATAGTTCATTATGAAACCTTTTAGACTGACTCGTTAACAAATGAAATTTTAATATCCTTGCACTTATACTTCTAATGAAGAGGCTCAATTATTGAGATACGCCGTGATTGCTGAAGCCTACGAAAAAATCGAAGCCACAACAAAAAGGCTGGAAATGACAGACCTCCTTGTTAACCTTCTTAAGAACACACCAAAAGAAATCATAAACAAAGTTGTATACTTAACTCAGGGCAAAATATACCCAGACTTTGTTAACCTTGAAATAGGCGTAGCTGAAAAACTCGCAATAAAAGCCCTCGCCCGTGCCTCCGGAAGAAAGGAAAGCGAAATTGAAGAAGACGTAAAAAAGACAGGTGACATTGGAGAAACAGCCCAAAATTTCATAACTAATAAAAAGCAAGTAACGTTTTTCCAGCAGCCCCTAACAGTTCAAAGAGTCTATGAGATCCTTGATAAAATGGCTAGAACTTCAGGCTCCGGGGCAGTTGACCTCAAAATGGCGCTTCTAGCCGGGCTTTTGGCTGATGCCACTCCTAAAGAAGCCAAGTACATTATGCGAACAGTTACTGGAAACCTTCGCTTAGGTATCGCTGACATGACTGTTCTCGACGCTTTAGCAATAGCCTATGGCGGCGGAAAGGAAAACCGCGGATATCTAGAACGCGCATACAACGTTTCTTCAGATCTCGGAAGAGTTGCAAAGGTGGTTGCTGAGAAAGGGTTGGAAGGAGTTAAAAAATTCGAGATCTCTGTCGGCGAACCTATCAGGGCTATGTTGTGTGAAAGGCTTTCTTCGCCAGAGGAGATCCTTGAAAAGCTAGGAGGAAAATGCATAGCCGAATACAAGTATGACGGCGAAAGAATACAAGCACACAAAAAAAGCGATGAAGTCACCCTATTTTCTAGACGCTTAGAAAACATTTCAAGCCAGTACCCAGACGCTGTTGAACTTCTTAAGAAGTATGTGAACGCAAAAGACTCCATTTTAGAAGCTGAATGTGTAGCTATAGACCCTGACACGGGTGAGATGAGACCATTCCAAGAATTGATGCACCGCAGACGCAAATACGGGATTGAGAAAGCCATGGAAGAATATCCTGTCTCTCTTTTCATGTTTGACGCCTTATACGTTGACGGAAAAGACTTAACGTTAGAACCCTGCCCTATCAGAAGGCAAGCGCTGGAAAAAATAATTGGAGAAAGCGAGAGAGTTCAAATCGCCAAGTGCATAATTGCTGATAACGTGAAGGAGCTGGAGATGTTCTTTCTAGAAGCCATAGAAGAAGGTTGTGAAGGATTGGTCTGCAAATCTATGGCGAAAGACTCTGTTTATCAAGCTGGTGCGAGAGGCTGGCTTTGGATAAAGTATAAACGCGATTATAAAAGCGAAATGACCGATACCGTGGACCTTGTTGTTGTTGGTGCTTTTCACGGTAGGGGAAGACGCGCCGGAACCTATGGAGCATTGCTTTTGGCAGCATATAACCCAGAGAAAGATGTTTTCGAGACTGTAACCAAATGCGGAACGGGATTTACCGACGAAGATTTAGCGAAGCTACCGAAAATGTTGCAGAAGCATAAGATTGCTCACAAGCATTCGAGAGTGCAATCAATAATTGAGGCAGACGTGTGGTTTGAACCAGTCGTCGTGATTGAGATTCTTGGCGCCGAAATAACATTAAGCCCGGTTCATGTATGTGCAATAGATGTTATCCGAAAAGGAAGCGGATTGGCAATTAGGTTTCCACGCTTCACCAGAAACTATAGGCTTGACAAAGGGGCTGAAGATGCGACAACGGTGGAAGAGATTGTCGGAATGTATAGGAGTCAACTTAAAAAAATCGTCGAATAGTGAACCCCCCGTAGCTGGTTTTTGAGAAAATGTTCACTTGATATCAAAGCGCGGTGGTTAGCATAACTGATAGTTAGAAGTTTGTATTGTAATGCTGTTGTCGTTAGA
>JACUTN010000150.1 GCA_014859805.1 Candidatus Bathyarchaeota archaeon | reverse complement strand
CGTGTGCACGGTGCGTAGAATTGCAAGCTTTTTCTCGACATCATAATCGATTAACGCTAAGCCTGTTCGACTTGCACCATATTCGCCATAAAGCCTTAAAACAGCGTCCCAAACAGCACTCATAAATTCCCTTGAGCCAAACATTTCATCAGAATCTATTGTTAACGCTAGATAGCGGGCTCTCGTCTTTTTCAGCAATCTTTTCCTCTCCGAATCAACCTTATTCCAGGGGCAACAAAATTTGGGCTTAACTTTTCTCTGTTTCTTTTGACAATTGCTAATTGATTTTTTGAAACCGCGTTTATAGCTGAACTCTTGTCCAAGTCGAAAAGCGATGTTAATGCTACTGTTCCTCGCGGTTTTCGCATAAGCAGTTCGTTTGAAGCTCCACTTGAAATGACAATTGGAACGTGAAAGTCTCCTGCAATTGCCACTTCTCTTCTCAAACTTGACAAAAGCCTAATTCTTGTCGGTCCTTCCAATGTGAGCAAAGGTTTTATGTCTATTTCTAAGGAGCCTAAAGCGTTAGAGGCTAATTCAGCTTCTGCTTTGTCGAAGAATCTTTTTCGGCGATTACCGCCAGGAAAGTTTAGGAGGTCTACACGGCGATCTTTGGCCGCTTGCCTTGCAACCTGTTTGGATTCGCACTTTGCAGCGATTATTTCAAATCTTCTTCTGAGCTTTCTTAAGCTTCTAATCAGTTCATTTGGTGTTTTTGGTTTCAAATCCACACGTGGGGCAAAATCCATTCTGTTTTCTTTGCAAATGTTTTGCAGTTTTCGGATTTTTTCTTCGGGAAAATTTTGTGGAAGCGGTATTGCTATTAGACGGTATCCAAGTTGAGAGGCTTTTCTTGCCATGCGTGTAACTTGTTCATCATTGCCCAAGTCTGGGCACAAGTGTAAGTCGGCGTATTTTCGTTTCATGGAAGCATCCCAAATTTTCTGCAAATTTCCATTATTTCTTCTAAGCGGGATTTTCTGAAGTGTATTCGGAAATGTATTGGGTCGTCTGAACGAAGTTTGAGTTCATTTAAATAGGCAGATTGCTTGTCAAGCCTGATGAACAGGTTTCCTTTGTTTAAACGTTGTCTGATCTCGTTGTTCAAGAGTTCTTTGTCTAGGCTGCTTAAACCCGAAGCGAGCTTTCCAAAGACTGCTTTGGCTACGTCTCTCTTTTTGATTCTTGTTTCAAGAAGAATTATTGGATTTCTATAATATCCTTTCAGATTAGTTCTCTTAAAGACAATCTCGTCAGCCAACTCTGTCGGCAATGTGTTGTAAACAGCTTTTACGACTTTGTCTATGTCTTCTGTTGCGTGGACAAAGACTCGAACATCGATGTATGCTATGGGCACTTTAGAAGACAAATCAATCATGTTATTCTTAGCTGCACTTAACTTTTAGATTTTCTTCTTTTCTTAGGCTTAGACGCTTTCTTCTTGCTTTTCAGAAAATTTTTAATCGTGTTGACATTTTCTTCGTGGATTGTTTTTCTTCTAGAATCGATTGGAATGCTGAGTTTTAGGGCTTCTCTGAGGCTTAATCGAGCCTTTTTCAGTTCTTCTCTGCTGAAGCCTTTTCCGCAGCGTTTTTTTCCGCCTTTTTTGAATATTATCGGCTTGATCAATGTCATAGTGATTATTTTTCTCCTCTAGCTGCTTTTCTGCTTGGTCTAACTTTTTCTGCTCCGCGTCCCTTTCTTCTCAAGCCTCTAATTTTTTTGCCAGCGCTTGTTAGACCTCTGAAAACTCTCTTGTGATGTTGTTTTTGAGCTATCCAGTTGACTTCTTTATCTGCCTTTATTGCTGGATGATGCGGATCAACCATTATTATTTCAAACCATTTTGAGCGTCCGTCTTCGGCTACCCAATAAGAGTTTAGAACTTCAAGGTTCGGAAATTTTTTTCCAGTTCTTTCTTCTCCGATGAGTCTCATGCTTTTGGCTGGCTTGTATTTTTTGACGCCCATTCGTTTTGGTCTTCTTCCAGCCTTCGGTCTCTTTTTTCTTAATCCGCCCCTTCTGACGCGGACACGAGCTAGTACGAAGCCTTGTTTTGCCTTGTAACCCAATCTTCTGGCTCTGTCTATTCGTGTTGGCTTTTCTATCCGGACTATTGCTGACTGTTTACGCCATTTTATCAGTCTTTGGCGCATCAGTTCCTTCACGTAGGATTTTTCCGGTTTTGCCCATGCCTCGGCTATATATTTGTATGCCATTTTTTCACCTCACTCTTTAGTTTATGGTTCAGCCTACGCGGCTACATCCCAGCGGACTTTCATCCGCCAATTGTTTTGATTCATAGCATCTTACAATGAAATAAACTTTTCCAGTTAAATGGGGCTGTTCTTTGAAAAATTTAATAGCGTGGTAACGCTTTTGTAGAAATAGCGGTGTAGAAGCATGGAAAAAAAAGTTGTCATAGTCATGGGTTCTGAAAG
>JACUTN010000149.1 GCA_014859805.1 Candidatus Bathyarchaeota archaeon | reverse complement strand
TAAAGAAGACAGTAAGAAATGGTCTTTCGAAGACGAAAACAACGCCGCAACCATATGTCATAAATCCCTGCATCATATCACGAACCTCATCACAAGTCAGAATCGAGGTATCTCCTGCGATCCCAAATCAAATCGCGCGCAACCCGGAAAAATCACGGCAAAAGAAGCCTCAATGAATGCTCACCGAGCTCACAAAAAACTCGCAAGCGCGGAAAACCACGAAATAGAAACACCATGTGCAGCAGAAAAAAAATGTCTAGAAACGAGCTGCTCAACAGCAGAAGATGAAATGTCATACGGAGACAACCTAACTTTTAAGTCTCACTTTTGCATAGAACCTTAGAAGCTAACAGAACGGCAGGGTAAAGAACTTGGACATAGAAACAAAAATCGATTTGATTTGCAGACCTCCAACAGAAGAAGTTCTGACAATGAAGGATTTAAGGCAGCTTTTAGAAACAGAAGAACATCCCATAGCCTACAACGGCTGGGAACCCTCCGGCCTAGTCCATCTAGGAACAGGCGTCATCTGTGCTTACAAAATGAAGGACTTTGTGGAAGCTGGAATACACTTCAAGGCTTACCTTTCCACCTGGCATGCTTGGCTAAACAACAAGCTAGGCGGAAACCTCGAATTAATTAAAAAAGCAGCAGACCTCTTCAAGCATTCGTGGATAGCTCTAGGCGTTCCAGAAGACAAAGTTGAGTTCATCTATTCAGACGAGCTTTACAACGACTTGAGCTACTGGGCGAAAACGATTATAATTGCAAAAAACTTGACAATAGCTAGAACGAGGCGAACCCTTGAAATTGCTGGGCGAAAGGATACAGAAGCGAACTATGTTTCAGACTTTCTTTACACGCCGATGCAGGTTGCAGATATATTCCACATGGAAGTGAAAATTTGTCAGTTAGGCATAGATCAACGTAATGCGAACGTAGTTGCAAGAGAGCTAGGCGAAAGACTGGGATTCTGGAAACCAATATGCGTTCACCACCATCTGCTACAAGGCCTGGCGAAACCATCTTTATGGCCGATTCCTGAAGGAAAAGAAAGAGAAGCATTATCCTCGGCTAAGATGTCAAAGAGCCAACCTGAAACATGCATATTCATTTACGATTCACCTGAAGAAATAAAACAGAAAACTAGAAGAGCCTTCTGTCCAGAAAAAACCGTAGAATTCAATCCGATTTTGGATATTTGCAAGCACATAATCTTCAGAGAGAGGGAGACATTCACGATAGAACGTCCAGCAAAATTCGGCGGCACAGTAGAATTCCAGAGCTACCAAGAACTAGAAAAAGCCTACAGACACGGCAATTTACACCCGCAAGACCTCAAAAATGCTCTAGCACACGAATTGGCTATAATCCTCGAACCTGCCAGAAGATACTTTGAAAGCAATAAAGAGGCAAAGGAATGCCTTAACGCTGTAAAGAATGCTAAAATAACAAGGTAGAAAGATGTCAACACGACTTAAAGAAAAAGAGGAAAGAATTCTTCAAGCATTGGAATGTTTGGCTCAGGAATCAGCAAAGGATATTCCAATAGTTGTTGAGGGAAAGAAGGATGTTGAGGCGTTAAGGGAACTAGCTATCGAAGGGAAGATTATAGAGGCGAAAACCGGCGGAAAATCCATGTTGGACGTCATTTCTGAAGTGGAAGAATGCGGGGCACAGGAAGTCATTTTACTATTGGATTTTGATAGACGTGGAAGGGAGTGGACCAAAAGTTTAAGACAGTATTTGGAAAAGATGCAGATAAAGGCAAACGTTGTTTTCTGGAAAAAACTCCGAGGCATTGTAGGTCGTGAAGTAAAGGATGTTGAAGGTTTGGCAAGTTACATGGAAACGTTAAAGAGGAAGATTTACAATTCATAAAAGTAATATAGAGCAAACGTTCAAATACAATCTCGTGATTTGAGAGCACGATTCCCTTATCACGTGATTAAGACTAACTTAACATAATAATTGGAGGTGGACGCTTACGGGTTCATCACAAACGTTTACCATAAAGTATGTTATACGCGCAAAGTTCGAAATAGACGGAGTAGTTGAAAAACCAGACGTTATAGGAGCTGTTTTCGGACAAACAGAAGGCTTATTCAGCCCAGAGCTTGAGCTAAGGGAACTTCAGAAATCAGGAAGAATCGGCAGAATAGAAATCCAATTACAATCTAAACAAGACAAGACTACAGGCACGATAACAATTCCAACAAGCATGGACAGAGTTTCTACATGCCTAACTGCAGCAAGCATAGAAAGCATAAACAGAGTTGGCCCCTGCGCCTCAAAGATGACCCTTGAAAAAATTGAAGATGTTCGGAACGCACGCAGAAAACGAATAATCGGCAGGGCTAAGGAAATTCTCCACGAATGGACTATCGAATCCATGCCATCAGTAGATGAAATCTTCAAAGAAGTGGCAGAAACACTGAAAGT
>JACUTN010000148.1 GCA_014859805.1 Candidatus Bathyarchaeota archaeon | reverse complement strand
AAGGAGCAAACAGATTGGAGTTCATGGAAAAACTGAAGCAAGAATTCTCTTTCTTCAAGGGAAACTATCTAATACTGATCATAAGCTGGATTCTAATGGATTTTGCTGGAGAACTACCTGGAACATACTATTCAGACTACGTTATAGAACTTGGCGGAAGCGCCACAATCCTAGGATTAATCACCCTAGTTTCAATGCTGGCTCTGGCTTCTGTCCAGTTTCCAGGAGGATATTTAGCGGATAGATATGGAAGAAGATGGCTTGTTTCAACCCTAACATTCGGCGTAGCCATTTCATACATTTTCTATGCAGTCGCCCCAAATTGGCACTTGATCTTAATTGGAGCCACAATACAGAATCTATGCCTACTTTATCAACCAGCATTAAACGCTATGATGGCTGATTCTCTACCGCCTAAAAAACGGGGAATGGGCTTTTCTATCTTAAACTTGATAACGAGCGTTGCCACAACTCCTGCACCAGTATTAGCTCTTCTGCTAGTGACTACCTATGGCTCTATAATGGGTATGAGAATAGCGTACACTATTGTTACCATTTTGTTTCTTGTAGCAGCAATCGTGCGACTAAGACTAAAAGAAAGCATGAAAAACACAGAGAAATTGAACTTGAAGGAAGCATTGCATTCTTATCCTAAAGCTCTGAAGGAGGGAATAAACGTTTGGAAAGTGGTGCCACGCTCAACATTATCCCTATTCTTCTCCACACTTATTACGCGGTTCTCATTCTCCATGACAGGAGCGCTCTTCCTAGTTTATGCTTTCTATACACTTCAAATAGGAGGAGGCACAGACTACCTGGCTCTACAGCTTGCCCGTGAGAGATGGGGTTATGTCATGATTGCCTTGTTCATATGCATGATAATCCTGTCTTTTCCAACAGGGAAGTTAATCGATAAGGTTGGTAGAAAAATTCCGTTAATCGTATCCGGTCTGTTGATGATTCCAGCTGTCTTACTTTTTGTTTACGGGAGTTATTTAACTCTCTTTATAGTCCTGCCTCTTATTGGGTTTACACAGCTTCTCGGCTTTTCAGCCTATCAAACGTTGTTCGCTGACCTTGTCCCACAAGCACAACGTGGAAAAGTTACGGGTTCGATGAACTTTTTCGCTTACGTATTCATGGCTATTGGCGGAATAATAGGTGGACTGTTGTATGATCGCGTATCTCCACAGCTCCCGTTTCTTCTCATGCCAATTCTCATTGTTCCATCAGTTCTTCTAATAGCCTTTTACGTGCGTGAACCTAAACCAGAGGAAAGAGAAGCCTAATTTTCCCGTTTTGGCAACTCATATATCTCAGCCCAGCAAAAGGGTTGATGTGTGAACAAATGGAAATTGATGACAAACGAATTGGAGAAATGGTTAAGGAATGGTTTAAGAAGACAGCTCATGGTGAATGGCGACGTTTACGACAAGACCCGTACCATAAAATCGAGTTTATCGTTACTATGCATTTTCTTGAAGAGTATTTGCCGAAACATGGTTTGGTTCTGGATGCTGGTGCAGGACCCGGCAGATACACAATTGAATTAGCAAAAAGAGGCTACGATGTCGTCTTGTTAGACCTTGTTCCAGAAATGCTAGAACTCGCAAAAAAGAAAGTAAGGCGAGCTGGTGTTTTGAGAAAAGTCAAGCAGTTTGTGCAAGGCTCTGTGGAAGATTTATCTATGTTTCCGAACGAAAGATTTGATGCCGTGTTGTGTTTAGGAGGCCCTCTATGTCATTTATTGAACGCTAAACAAAGGGAAAAAGCTGCAGAGGAACTTGTGCGCGTTGCTAAAAAAGAAGCACCGATTTTTGTCTCTGTCATTAGTCGCATTGGTCTGCTAAAAAGCATACGTCGTGTTCCCGCATGAGATGCAATACGCAAAGCATCATTGGGAGGTTGGCGACTACGTTCCAACCCTGCAAGGAGAAGGGTTCACCGCGGCACATTGGTTTTTGCCAGAAGAATTATGCGAACTCTTTGAAAAACAGGAGGTAGAGATAGTGGAGATGGCGGGTTTGGAAGGGCTTTCTTCCCATCATAGAAAGGACACAAACAGACTTTACAAGGATCAAGAAAAGTGGAAAATGTGGATGGAAATTCTGCTTAAAACTTGCACACATCCATCAGTTGTCGGCAGTTCTGAACATTTTCTATTAGTGTGCAGAAAAACAGGCTAGACTTCGTCGCTGTCCCTTTTGCTAAAATATGTTATATCATGATGCTCAACATAGCCGCATTCCTTAAACAGTTTTTTTGAAATAGCATTGTAATCTTCAATTAAGGCGCAGAAAATTTTAATGCCGAGTTTTCTGAGTGCTTTTTCGGATTCAGCAATTAAAGCCTTAGCGATTCCGCGATGCCTGTAATCTGGGTCTACAGCTAGGCGGTTTATCCAGCCTTTTCGTAAGTCACAGCTTATAATAACTGTGCCGACAAGATCGTTGTCTTCGAAGGCTCCTAGG
>JACUTN010000147.1 GCA_014859805.1 Candidatus Bathyarchaeota archaeon | reverse complement strand
TGATAGCTTCCGTGGGGCTGAACTGTGCCTTTAGGCTTAGCCATGGTTCCTGAAGTGTAGAGGATGTAGGCTGGTTCGTCTGCTCGCATCTTTTCGACTTCAGCATTTATTCCTTTGCCTTTTTCTATTGCTTCTTCCCATAATATGTCTCTTCCAGGCATTATGGACGAGTCTTTTTCGCCTCTTTTCAAGACTATGACTTTTTCCACGGTTTTTCCACATGTTTTTAGGGCTTCATCCACAACACCCTTGAGGTTAACCATTTTACCGCGTCTGTAACCAACATCTGCTGTGACGACAATCTTTGATTCTGCATCTGTTATTCTGTCTGCTAGGGCTCCGTAGCCGAATCCTCCGAAAACAACCGAGTGAATTGCTCCAATTCTTGTTGTGGCTAGCATTGCAACAGCGGCTTCTGGAATCATCGGTAGGTAAATTGTCACTCTATCGCCTTTGTTAACTCCTAAAGCCTTTAAGGCGGCAGCGAATCGTTTCACTTTGTATAAAAGCTGGTTATAAGTCAAGACGCGGGTTGGTAGGCCTTCGCCGTTCTCCCATATTATGGCAGCGTGGTTGCCTCTTCCCTTTTTGATATTATTTTCTAAACAGTTGTAGGCTATGTTTGTTATTCCACCCTTGAACCACGTGAAGTTTGGGTAGTTCCATTCGAAAACTCTGTCCCAACGTTTAAACCAATGCAATTCCTCAGCAACCTCGCCCCAGAAGCCTTCAGGGTCTTCTAAAGCTCTCTTAAGCATCCACTTCAAATGAGGCGGATACTCAAGTTTAGAAGGTTTGGGCATTGTTTCTCCATGGACTGACATGTTTAACACCTGTGTTTTATCGCCATTTCTCACGTTCGACCATAAATACTTTAATCTTAAAAGTTGTCAGATTCAACAATGAATTAGGATTGTTCTCTTCTGTCAATTATGTCCAATGCTTCAGGTCCTGTGCCGATGAGCACAACGGGAACTCCGGTTTGTTTTTCAATCTTATTTATGAATTGCTTTGCCTCTTCTGGAAGTTCTTGGTAGGTTCTTAAGCTCTTGCATTGTGGATGTAAAATGTCAAGTTTTGTTAATGCTATTTGGGTCGTGCCGTTAATCATCACAGCTTTTTTGGCTATTTCAAAGTTGAAGGGGGCTGAACGTCTTTCACGGCCTGTTCCAGCGGCTGTTTCAAACCATCCGCGTTTTAGGGCTTCTTCCTTTGGTAGTTCTCCAGGTAGGGGTCCGCCACCAACTCGGGTCATGAAGGCTTTAAACACTGTTAGGACATTGTCAACTTTTGTTGGGCCTACTCCTGCTTCTGAGCATATTGCCGAGGCGCTTGTGTCTCTTCCAGTCACGTACGGGGGTGTTCCGTGGAAAAGCGAAAGCATCAAGCCTTGCGTGCCTTCTAACAGAACTTTTTTACCGTTGTCTATTGCGTCGTTGGCTTCTTTTGCCACGTCTGTTAGATATGGCTGTAGTTCTGGAATGTCCTTTGCAAGTTTTGCTGATCTTCTCACGCGTTCCTCAATTGCTGGACCCACGCCCCGTCCAGTTGTGCCCACAACCCCTTTCAAATGCGCACTTGCTTTGTCTTGAATTGAATGTTTCTCTTCAATTATTGATGCTTGATAGTCGATGCCTATTCGGTTTTTCACGCTTGTTTCTTCAACTTCTTTAAGGAATTGTGGAATGTGGATGTTTGCGCCTGTACCAATTAGCAAGCGGCATTTTTCGTTTATGAATGCTGCTGGGACCATGTGCAACTTATAACAGTTGCCTTGGAACCATACAGTATGCGCTGCGTTAACTGACCCTGTTCTTACACAAACGTCAAGTTGATCTTTAAGAGCTAGATAGGAAATTATTTTTCCTTTGCCTTCGTCTCCCCAAAAACCTCCATTAATAACTGTGCAGGGCATTTTTTCACCGTGAAGAGAATTTGCCGAGAGTTATTTAAGATTGTTTGCCAACTTTATGTACAAAGTGTTCGATTTTTTATCCATGAGCCTCAATTAGGTTTAGGTTTAGTAGTTCTGCCCAAGCTATGTTTTTTAACGGTATTTTCAACGTATTTTTTCTTCCATACGGGACGCATTTCACGAAAGCTTTTCTTTTAAATTCGTCTTTTTGAATTTCAGCCAAGAGAACATTCACTATTACTGAACCGTCTTTCAGATGAAGGTTTACGTTTCTTCCTAAAAGAGACTTTGCCGTGTTTGTGCTAAACCGTTCCATAATTTACCACTCTAAATCTTTCTTGGCTATTTTGCTCCAGCAACGCCTACAGATTGGTCGTTTCTTTCCTTTATAAAAAATGTAAACTTCAATATTCATGTTCTTGCATTTTTTATTCCACGGGTTTCTGCAATGCTCCATTAACGTGCACATCCACTAGGCAAACCACTGACAAAATGTTCTACGCTTTTTGCTTTTAAGCCTCTCTGTGAAACGACTTTTCTGCACTGTGGAGAGATAAGTTAAAGTGAATTTCTAT
>JACUTN010000146.1 GCA_014859805.1 Candidatus Bathyarchaeota archaeon | reverse complement strand
AATCAAAAGGTTTATTGAGAAGCCCGAAGAGTACAGATGTATCCAACCAGTAAATGTTACGTTAACAACTGTAAATATCTGACCACATGAATCTACATGATAAGAGGGAATGTAAATGAGTTCAAAATCATTAGATAGGAAAAGCGGACAATTTGTGCTGCCGGGCGAACGCCTAGGCGTAATTGAAGAGTTCATCGCGGATGCTGGAACATATGTTAAAGATGGTGTTATCTACTCTAAGGTTGTTGGCCGTGCGTTACTAGATTTTCCAAATAAACGTGTTTCAGTCTACCGACTAGTTCATGAAGTAACGGTTCCGAAAATTGGAAGTATAGTTGTCGGACAAGTTGCAAATGTTCAGAAACAGAACGCTTTTGTACACATGTACGAGATAGATAAAACTCAGCTTTCCGGATTTTTCTCAGGCATCTTGCATATTTCTGATGTGCAGTTAAGATACGTTGACTCAATGTTTAGTGTGTGCAAACCAGGCGACATCATAAGGGCGAAGGTAATAAGCGAAAAGAACGGAACTTACCATTTATCTACGAAAGATAGAAACCTAGGTGTGGTTTACGCGTTTTGTTCGCAATGCGGCTACATGCTAGAGCTGACGCGACAAAGAATGCGTTGCTCTAGATGTGGGAAAATTGAAAAGCGCAAAACAGCATTAGACTATGGAAAAGGATTAATAGCGTAAAAGGAGACAGCAAATGAAAGCTAAAACATTGAAGAAGACTCCAAACGAACTTAAACTAGAAGTTGAGGATGTTGGACACACCTTCTGCAATTTACTGCAAAAAAGACTTTTAGAAGATGAAAACGTGGAGTTGGCAGGCTACGACATACCACATCCTCTGTCCTCAAACTCTATAATTTATATCCGTACAAAGGGTGCTATGAAACCTGAAGAAGCTCTCCGAAAAGCTGTGAAAAGGGCACGTGAAATGAATAAAGAATTCAGTAAAGAACTTAAAAAAGCTCTCAAAACTTGATTCTGTTGCTTATCGTACGGAGCAGTTGGCTAAGTCCTTCAACAAGGTCTTCAGTTTTCTCCAGCGTTTCCGTAGTCTCTTCTAACGTAATGTAGTGATGAAGCCAAGCATAAACAACCAAAGCTTCTGCAGCATCTGCCAACATGTGGCGGCTTATTCTTGATGGCAAATGCTCTCTTAACCCAGCCTTTTTAAGTGCTTCAGCAAGTACATGTCCTCTAACTTTTGCACCTGACGGTTCGCCCTTCTTGTTTGACAAGGCTAGTGAATAGACAAAGTTTATGAATGCGTCTCCGAGGGATGCAAGTTTATGATCTGTCAATACCTCCGCTAGATTTCTATGAGTTTGCAAGAAATGACATGTTTTACCATATTTCTTCAAAGACGCGCACCTCTGTATTGCCTTTATCCACTCGCTAAACTTATAATCTCTCTTTCCTCATATTTGGATAACACTATTGAGGAACAGTTTTGGTCTCGAGAAAATTCCGTGTGATTAAACCTGAAATTCGTGTTCTAGGGGTTGATGACGGAGTTTTCACTCCTCATATGAAAGGCTTGGTGCCAGTTGTCGGAGTGGTCTTTCGTGGTGGATATTGGCTTGATGGTGTGATGCACACGAAAGTTGAAGTAGACGGATTTGACGCTACAGAAAAAATAGCATCCATGATAATTAACTCGCCACACTACAAGCAGTTAAGAGTAATAATGCTTGATGGAATAACTTTCGCGGGCTTTAACGTCGTTAACATTAAAGAACTTAACAGTGAAACAAAGTTGCCTGTCATAACAGTTACACGTGAGCAACCAAACTTTGCCGAAATCCGCGAAGCCTTAAAAAACTTATCAAAAAGTGAAGAACGTTGGAAAATCATCAAAAGTACTGGGAGAATGTTTGAGGTTTCTACAAGAAGCGAAAACGAAAAAGTATACATGCAAACATCAGGAATTTTGGAGGAAGATGCAAGGAAAATTCTACAATTGACCTCTACTAGAAGTAGTGTGCCAGAAGCACTACGTGTAGCCCATCTGATTGCTTCAGGAATCAGCAAGACTTAACTTCGATCATTATTGCAGTAAGAAAAGGTTTAAAAGCAGCCATGTTAAGGAAAATCAAACGAACAGCGGAGTAAACGGCAATGGAATTCTGTCCCAAATGCGGTTCCCGCCTTGTGCCAAAGAAGGAAAAGACTAACAAGAAAACATCCCTAATCTTTGCCTGTCCCAAGTGCGGCTACAAGAAACAAGCACTAAGCAACAAAGTCACACCAAAAGTTGCAAAAGTTATGCAGCCTAACCCACAGAAACTTGTGGCAGTAATAGGTAAGGAAGAGCAGAAATTAAGAACGTTGCCGACGGTTAGGATTGAATGCCCCAAATGTGGAAATAATCTAGCCTATGCTTGGCAGGTGCAGACAAGAGGGGCTGATGAGTCTTCAACACAGTTTTTCCGATGCACAAAATGCGGATACACATTCAGAGAATACAGCTAAAAC
>JACUTN010000014.1 GCA_014859805.1 Candidatus Bathyarchaeota archaeon | reverse complement strand
ATATTGACCTGCTAGGGCGTGAGCCCCAGCAAGTTTAGGCTTGTCGTATGGCACTGGAACTGCTTTACCCACCACGCCTGCAGTGCCACCGTCGCCAATAATAATGTATCCGAGAGGAATAGGTTCTAAACCATATTTTTTGACAAGTGGAGCGCCTAAAATCTGCGCACCCACCAGAAAGTACGGGTCGACAGAGTTTAAGAGAGACATAAACCATATGGCGTCAGCATGTCGGCTTATACCCGTCACGTTGTTTGGGAAAAGGATTACTGGAATCTTTACAGTGTGTTTAACAGCCTTAATCACGTTATCAAGATGTGTTGTTGAAACAAACGTTGATCCTCCTATCATTATGGCTGAGGTTCCGCTTGATTTTGCCTTACGAGCAATTCTTGAAGCCCGTGGAGGTGTTGCCTTTTCAGGGTCTATCAGAGTTATGTGAATAGCGCCTTCAGATTCGATCTTTTCAAGCAGATACCTTTCAACAGAGCCAACCATAAAGATCAACCTAACTAGCTAACATCTCCTTAGAGCTTCCATAAACTTTGTCCGTGAACATGCAATAAACATCAACCGCACTCTGCGCAGGCTTAACTTGGAACTCTTCCCTTGCACCACAACTGCCGCAGCTTACAACAGCTCGACCTTCATCACGAAAAATTTCAACCCTAACCGTTTCCTTTCCACATTTAGGACAAGAGAAAAATTTTGGCAAATGCTTCTTGGGGATGTGAACGACTTTCCTTCTTCTTCGCCCCATATTTCGAATCCTTCTATGTTCTTAAACTTCATCCTTTCAGTATTTATGTTTGTCCTTAAATACTTGCCTAAATACTCATAATCAAAGAGGGGCTCATTTGAAGTTAGAACCAACCATTCTAGATTTGGATTGGTCGGAAGTGGAGACAAAAATAAAGCGGTTCATTAAGGACTATGTGGAAAAGTCCGGAGCAAAAGGTTTAGTTTTGGGGTTGTCAGGCGGAATCGATAGCTGTACGGCAGCGGCGCTTTCTGCTTTAGCGATAGGCGGGGACAAGATTTTTGGGCTTTTGTTGCCGGAGCAAGAAACATACAATGCTAAAGATGTTGAAGACGCCAAACTTGTTGCTGAAAAATTCGGATTTAAAACTGAAATGGTTAACGTTACATCGACTTTAGAAGCCTTTTACACTTCACTACCCATTTTTGAACCAACCGATAAGATCTGCAAAGGCAACATAAAAGCACGAGTGAGAATGATCTACGTTTACTATTATGCTAATAGGCTCAGTATGCTTGTCTGTGGCAGCTCAGACAAGTCGGAAACAATGATAGGTTACTTTACAAAATGGGGAGACATTGCAGCAGATATATCACCACTAATGGACTTGTACAAGATGCAAGTTCGAAAATTAGCTCAGCACATCGGTGTGTCAAAGGAAATAGTAGCAAAACCAGCCTCCCCAGCGTTGTGGCCTGGACAACTGGCAGAAGAAGAGCTGGGAATAAAATATGAAATCCTTGACCTCATCCTCTACGGGCTGGAACACTTCATGAAGACAGAAGAAATAGCCCAACAATTAGGCATAAAGCAGGAGTTCGTAAATACAATAAAACGCAGGTGGTTATATATGGAACACAAAAGAAGAATGCCACTCACGACAAAAATTCAGTATCGGACGATGGGAGCTGATTTTAGGCTTCCACGCACAAGTCATTAAGTAGAGGAAGGATTCGGATGAAAGAGAAAATTAAGATAGCTCTCGCACAGATAAGCTGCAAGCAAGGAAACAAAGCAGAAAACATAAAAAAAATCGAAAGTCAAGTAACAAAAGCAAAACAACAAGGTGCAGAGCTTGTTATTTTCCCAGAACTTTCATTAACAGGCTATACTATGAGAGACCAAATCTATGAACTGGCAGAAACAATACCTGGACATTCAACGACTGCTTTAGAAAAATTAGCCAAAAAAACAGGTGCATACATTGTATTTGGCATGCCAGAACTAAGCGAAAAAACACAAGCAACAGTTTATAATGCTGCAGTTCTCGTAGGCCCAGACGGTTTTATTGGGAAATATCGCAAAATGTACCTTCCAACCCACAGTGTTTTTGAAGAGAAAAGATACTTCCGCCCAGGATATCAAACAGCAGTGTTTGAAACAGAGCTTGGCAAAATAGGGTTAATCATATGCTATGACATCTTCTTCCCGGAAGTAAGCAGGCTGACACGTTTAAAAGGAGCCCAATTAATAGTGTGCATTTCAGCTTCTCCAGCAACTCGCCGAACATTTTTTGAAACTTTAACAGCTGCAAGAGCAATTGAAAATACGGCTTTTCTAGCTTACGTCAACCTCGTTGGGATAGAAGACGGATTGCAGTTTTGGGGAGGAAGCAGACTTGTTGGACCCAACGGAAAAACCCTTGTGCAAGCAAAATATGATGAAGAAGACCTTGTAATAGGCGAGATTAACTACGCTGACATAAGACCGACCGAAACATTTGTCCCAATCTTGAAAGATTTACGTCCAGAACTGTTCGATAAACTGAAAGAAACTGCAGAAAAACTGTAGGAAGCCTTTGAACATGGACCCCATAAGAATAATCCGAAACGAAGACATAGAGAAAGTGCTTATAGGTGTTCCGAAGGGTCATAAACACCTTCGCGTTTGCGTGAAGCTAAAGGACAACTCAGTCATGATCCTTCAAGAAGCAACCATAGCAAACATCCTACGTGCTTACGTAACCGTAAAAACACATCCGAAAATAAAGGCGCAAGAGCTTAAGATGCATGTACTGGGTGAAACTTCACAAAAACAGGGATATGCTCTTCATCAGCTATTGGAGACTTCCAGAAATCAGGAAGAGATAGAAGAGGAATTGAGGCAATTTCTCGCCAAGTCTACCTGAGACGTTTAACAGCTGTTTCTATACGGTTTAATGCTTCTTCCAACTGTTCATAAGCAGCAGCGTAAGAGATTCTGATGTAGCCTTCACCATAACTTCCGAAAGCGGAACCAGGAACCACTGTGACATGAGCCCCCTTTACAAGAAATGCTACAAATTCTTCCGAAGACACGCCGAAGCCTTTTATGTTTGGAAAAACGTAGAAAGCACCTTTCGGAAGTGCACAATTAAAATCTTCAATCTCATTAAGCCTTTTGTGAACTAAACGTCGCCGCCTATCAAACTCTTCAACCATATTTCTAACAAAGTCTTGCGGTCCTCTTAACGCGGCCAATGCAATATACTGTGCCAAGCTGTTTACACAAGCAACTGTATATTGGTGCATGAGCCAAATAGAAGAAATAAGTTCTTTTGGTCCATATACATAACCAACGCGCAGACCAGTCATCGCATAAGTTTTGGAGAATGAATCAACAACCAATGTCCGCTCACGCATTCCCGGAAAAGTTGCAAGACAATAGTGTTTAGCGTTGTCATAAATTATCTTCTCATAAACTTCATCAGAAATCACAATCAGGTCACGCTCGACAGCAATCTTCGCCAAAGCAGCGACTTCATCATAAGAAAGAACTGCGCCAGTTGGGTTATTTGGGTAGTTAAGAATCATCACACGTGATTTATCCGTGATAAGTGACATCACATTATTAATAGATGGCTTAAAATCATTCTTCTCTAACAAAGGGACAGAAACAGGAACACCACCCGCTAATAGAACACTTGGTTCATAGCACACAAATCCGGGATTCGGGATTAACACTTCGTCACCGGGATTTACCAGGCCCATTAACGCCAAGAAAATTGCCTCAGTTCCACCGACGGTAATCAATATTTCAGAATTTGGGGCGTAGTTGAGACCGTAATCGCCATATGCCTTCTTAGCTAAGGCTTCTCGAAGTTCTGGTATTCCATTGGTTGGTGCGTAGTGTGTCTTACCTTCTTTTGCCGCTTGCCAACCAGCATCTAAAGCATGTTTTGGAGATGCAAAATCAGGCTCTCCTAAACTTAAACTGATAGCGTCAGGTATTCCTTGGGCTAAAGCGAAAAAACGGCGTATTCCAGAGGGCTTTATTCGTTTTAAGCGTTCTGCTGACTTAAAGTCTGACACCAAGACACATTCCCTATTATGCGCTGTTGTCTCAGCATAAAATGTTTACGTTCCCAAATAGGCAATAACAAACATGACATTTCGATAATCTTAAAAGACCTTTGCAGGTATACAAAAGTGTATTCATTAGAAAGAACCTGTGGAGAGAGAAATGTGAACCTAAAAAAAACTGTTCAATCGTGGCTGATAAGCGCCCTAAACGACCCGATCACGAAAATACTCTCCAATAATAGCCATTTAACGAAAACGCAGCTTGAAACGTTGCTGATTGATGTCTTATCCGAAAATATTGCGGGTAGATCGTTAAAATACGATGAAAAAGCCAGATTGAGGCTAATAAAGGCAAAAATAAGTCGCGGAGCCTTTAACAGAACTTTAAAACAGGCAAAAGATAATGTCGTAAGGGCGATTTACACCGTGCTACTTTTAGGATACTTAGGCGTTTTCGAAAGCACAACTCTAGACCCGTATCTCGAAATAGCAAACAAATTAAGCACGTACATGGAAGCATACAAAAACATGCCAAATCAAAGTGAAGATTTAAATGAACATCTAAAAGTCATAAAAATGATACGGGAAGAGCTTCAAACAAGCCTAACGCACCTATCAAATCCATAAAAAGACGTCATGTGACATCACAAATCACACTGAAAAAGCTAACTAACATACATGAGAGCAAGCACGCATAGTTTAAATGAAACGCAAGAAAGGCTGGAAATCAAAAAATAAGCCAAAAACGGTTTTTTTCACATGCAATATGGACAATCCTAAGAGCCAAGATCAGTTGGGTTCCTAGACTGTGATGTGTGATGTCATAGACGACTTAACCCATGTTGGTACCATAATTCTTAAATCCTTAATGGTAGAACTGTGATGTGTGATGTAACATGAGTAAATCACATGTAATCACAAGCGAATCACGAGGTGTGAGGTTTGACTGATGTTTTACTGGTTCTTGTAGGGATTTTGATTGCCATGACTATTGGCGCCGCTGTCGAATATTATAGGCAACTTCGCAGGGTTCAGAAGGAGTATGGGAAGGCGAAGGAAGCTGTAGGAGACATTGTGCTGAGCTTTAATAGGCAACTTAGACGTGAAGCTGAAAAACTGGAAGTTGTCGCATATAAAGTTGAGGCAGTTTCCTCGAAAGGTGACAAAGCTCTGAAAAGGGCTGAGGAAGTTGAGAAACGGTTCCACATTTTAGAGCCTAAAATTGGCGTTGCATTAGAAGACAGGGAGAAAATATTGGGAAAGCTGGATGAACTTGACAAAAAGGTATGTGATGCTACAGCATCACAGGAGGTACTTACCGCAAAGATTTCTGAAATAGAGACACAAGCCCAACAATTTTCAATGGTTCCTGAACTAGGGGTTGAAGCGGTGATCCCCATAAAAAGGGAGAAGGCGTTGGCGCCGTTGACTGAAACCGAGTTATCCGTGTTGGAGATACTAGCTTCGGAGGGCCCTAAGACTGCACCTGAAATTAAGGATAGAATTAAGCTTAGCAGAGAGCATACGGCGAGGTTGATGAAGAAGATTTACGAAGAAGGATATTTGGAAAGAGACACAAGCAAAATTCCATTCAAGTATCACATTAAGAAAGAGATGGAAAAACTGTTAAAAAAGACGGAAAGTGAAACTTAATCCACTATAAAAACAGGCTTTTGTCCACTTAGATGTTTAAGTCGTTTCTCCATGTCTGAGAGCCTCGGTGATTCCGGAAGCCCATAGTCTTCCTTCTCTCGGTCATCCAAATATTCTGGGTAATGCGTGACCTTTATCGGCACGGCAAACCTGATCTTTGGTTCAGATATGAGCAGAGCCTCGCCAACATCGAGCATTTTTATTTCCGTGTCACTGTATTCCATGTAAGGCGTGTTTTGAGTGAGGTAGGCTCTGTCGCGGCGCAACTCCGTCTTCATAATGACTTTGGTCCACAATTCAGCGAAGACGTTGGGGTTTATTCTTGAAGGACGCGGTGTCACAGCGTTCAACCCAACACGATACTTTCGGTATGTTAGAGCTATGTCGGAAAATATGGTTTTACGCACTTCAGGATCAAGGAATTCATGGGCCTCTTCAAGGGTTATCAGAAGAGTTGGAAGTCTCTTCCATTTCTCGAAATTGTCTTCCCACATCCGCTTATAATGATAAGCAACATTGGATGCTGTGAGGCAGGTGATGTTGCGTTGGTCCTCAGAACTTAGACCTGAAATATCAATGAGACACGTGATTCCGTTGCTAACGTTTTTGATAACATCGTCAATGAAGTTATAGTTAGAAGGTGGAAAGAGGGTTGGTGAAAGGTCAGAAAGCTTGCTCATGAGAGCCTCAATTACGTTTTTTGCTTTGTAGTTGATGATTTTGCCAACTCCGACATATCCTTCTATTCCATAAGCTTTGCGCGATTCCTCTATCCAGCTGCTGCCCAGTTTTTCATACAATCTTCTGGCAACTCTTGCTTGAGGCTTACCTATTTCAGGGAAAATCGTTCGCAATTTCCCAGGATGAATGGTGTGCAATCCTATGCATAACCTGCCTTCTCTGGCTGAGTAGTATCGGACTTTGGTGTGAAAAAACGGGTGATCTCGTAGACCCCTCTGAGGCTCTATACCCTTTCCTGTCAACAATTGACCAGCAAAGTCGAAAATGAGACCGACAGTTTTAGGGCTGTAATCGATAATGCGCGCGTTTAGGACAAGTTCTGTATTGGTCTTCCCTGATCCAGTCATCCCGAACATGCCCATCATGAGGGGTATAGCCTCAAAACTTATGCCTACAGAACCGAGCAGATGTTCACCCGAACGTAGGCGCCCTATTTCCAAGTCTCCTTTAAGTTTCAGGGCAGAAGAGTCTTCTTCTCCAGTTGCGTACACTCTGTCTCTATAATTGGGATTGAATGTTGGAGAACGTACTTTGCCATCTTTCTCTTCCAGAAAAAGGACAGCCTCGACTTGTCTGTAACTAGAATATGGCCCAAAGGACTCTTTCCCTTCTGCCTCACGCAGCTGCTCGCTCATATCTAAGGTTGACGAACTCCTTGCATCCACAACACGAGCATAAAAGCTCTTGCCCCCGGAGTGTACCCGAACAATCTGTCCAAAGCACAAATTAACTCCTTCGTCGACAAAGAAGAAAATTTGGTCTCCCCGCACTTCGCGTATAAACCCTACGGGCTCAGACATGCTCAATCCGCTCCCATCTAAAAGGATGCTTCACTCCATGAAGCTCGTCTGGGAAGTTACATGACAGCTCTTCCAAGCGAAGCACATCTAGCAAACCATCGTCAACCAATGTTTCCTCAACCTGATCATGGTAGTGAAGTAACATTGAGTCAGATGGAGAAGAAAAATCATGAGCAAGCCAAAGGGCAATTGGATACCCAAGACATCTCGGATCTTCTGAGATGGCCGTGAGTGGGGAAAGGAGTTCAGATATGTCACAATTTGTTAAATATTCCATTATATCACAACGAAAAACACGTAAGCTATCTTGGCACAATTTCACAAGAGACACGTCGCCGTATAGATGTTTATCTTTATTTGCTTGTCTAATTGGGTGGTAAACCCATGTTGGATAATGCGCAAGCATGGATGTTGCAGCCATAAAATCTCGACCCTTTTCATCATGAAGCATTGGAGACTGCTTACTTATAGCTAAAAGATTGACCTTCTTACGAAGAGCCTCTTCGTATAGTAAGGTGTAGAACCCTCTTTTTCCGCCGAAGAAACTAGCTCCATCCAAAAGAATGTAATCTCCTTCACTTAGTCCATCAAGAGTCTTGCTACCAATGCTTGCACTACCCTCAGACTCTTCGTGAAGAATTTTCAAAGCCATTTCACTTTCTAGTTGTAGCCTTCGATCCATTAAAAAATTAGAACGTGCCCGGCGATCTCCAACTGTGCTGGCAATGCTTTCTTCATAACCCCAAACTATATTGCGTCCTTCCACTGAAGCGTATGCTACCCTCATTAGATAAACGCCCCAGTTGTTTGCCCTCTTCAACGTTCTTGTAGAGCAATCTACGGCGAGGAAATTTCCTTCATAATTTTTCATCTTAGCCAAAGGCTTTATTTTAGACCTGTCAGGCTTGACCGCCATTGCTGGTTCTTCTCCCACCCCATGAAATTCTACTACCCGCCCTTTATTGATGTACTCTGTTAGTTTCTTCTTCATCTCTACCAAGTCTTCCATGATTTTGTCATTCATTAATTAGATCTTCTCCTTAGACAAATCTTCACGACTGAAAGTGTTACCATCTCAAGGAATGGTACAACTGCTTATTATCTTTTCTTAACAAAGGAATTTGCATTGCACGCACTGTAAGTCTCAGGCATTCGATATTCAAGAAACCACTCTCAAACCTCAACGGGCTTCCTATGTGGATATACACCCATGTGCATAGTCTCTTCACTACTGTTTCTGAACAGAACTCAGTGATAATCCTGTCATCGTATTTGCTGTTTAATTGTGGCTGCGGGAAAACTTGGTGCCATCCTGTATTTTAGGCGTTTAGACGCATGCATCTTAACAAGTATTCCCCTATCTGCCATCCGAGAAAGGTAAGTTGCCACCGTGCTGAGGCTTATCGGCTCTTTCAATTCTCGCTCATAAACAGACTGAACCTCCTTTGAGGTGAACCAGACTAGTGGGAAGTGTCTCTGAATAGTGAGGCGCTCTTTGTCATATTTAGAAAACTCGTTTGTTGGACTGTTAATCCCAGGGTTGGATCCGCCGCTGGGCACTCCACCTAGCAACTCTACCAAGTCGAGAAGATGGAGAGCCTTCTCTCTAGTTACTTGACCTTCAAAGGATATAGTATATCGATTACCCTCACTGTCGAATAATTCGATGCGCATCTTTCTCGCTGGCATTAACGTTGTGCACCTTAAGCTGTATTTCACAACTTTACAGTTCACAAGTTATAGCTGTTATGGTGAAGAAGGTAGAAGAAATAACGGTGTTTTAAGCTATAAACAAGTGAAGAAGATAAAATTGCAGTGCTTCTACTATCACAAGCTTCACACATTCTGCAAACAAAGAAAAATGACAGAAAACTCTCTGGTTAGCTGTCTCCAGTAGAAGGATAGGGGTGGCTTTTTCACAAAAAAGAAACAAGAAGGAGTCAATATAACGACAAAGAAAGGTGAAAAAGAGACAATACCAAATCAACTTCACAAGGTATTCACAAAAATGTGAAGAAAAAACATAACATAAGTGTTTAAGGTTTGTTGTGTAACTTTTCAATAGTGGGGAACAGAGAAGAGGCAAAGGAGAAGGTGAAAGGGAAACATTAGAGAGTAAAAGTAAAAAACACTCAATTTAAGGAGTGGCACCCCTTTATTTCCATTGGAACAGAAAAACTGAGATTAAACATATCTCACGATTAAAAATTTGTCCACTACATCAAAAATGTTTAACAGTAATTATTATAATAGATTTTGTCGTGATTACCTTTTTAGAGTATATTTCTTCTAAAGAAGAAATCAACATATTTCTAAAAGATTATTTAAGAGTTCCAATGGAAACACCGGGGTGTCTGTGAGCTTTTCTTCTTCTTTTTAGAATTTTTGTCCTAGTGATTCAGTTTTGTGTATGATAGAGCTTATTTTTTCTTTACGGAAACTGAGGGATTACGTCTGAAAGGTGAGGAGAGGCATATTTGAACAGCTCTGGTATACTTGATGAAGTGTTCGAAAAGTTTACTAGTAACGCAGGGATTTTTAAAGATCGAGAGGTTCTTCGTCATGATTACTTGCCTGAGAGACTGCCGCATCGTGAAGATCAAATGAGATCTCTTGGGCAAACAGTGGCGCCTGTCTTAAAAAGCGCTAGATGCTCAAACATTCTCCTTTATGGAAAGACAGGAACAGGCAAAACAGCCGTAACTAAGTACGTGCTAAATCATTTGGAGGCTAAGGCCAAAGAGTTTAATGCACCTGTTAAAGTCTGTTTCATCAACTGCCATCTGGCTGGAACCGAGTATCGCGTCTTTGCAAGGTTATGCCAGAGCCTAGGCGTTTCAGTTCCCTTTACCGGCTTATCTGTTGGAGAAGTTTTTGACAGGTTTAGAACAGGCTTAGATTCTTCCAAAATAATCTTTATCATTGTTTTAGATGAGATTGATGCGCTAGTAAAGACTCGTGGTGATAGGCTCCTCTATGAACTCACCCGGATAAACGGGGCGCTGTCTAATAGTAAGATCTCCCTTGTGGGCATATCCAACGACCTGAGACTAAAGGAGTTTCTCGATCCGCGCGTTTTAAGCTCACTTAGCGAAGAAGAAATTGTTTTTGGGCCATACGACGCAAGCGAATTGAAAAACATTCTTTTTTGGCGTGCACAAATGGCTTTCTGTGACAATGCTTTGTCTGATGGTGCTCTGAGTCTCTGCGCTGCTTTGGCTGGCGCGGAACATGGCGATGCTAGGAGGGCATTGGATTTGTTGCGTGTTGCTGGCGAGGTTGCAGAGCGAAAAGGTGAAAAAGTCGTTGTCGAAGAACATGTCCGAGAAGCGGAAAAACACATCGAGCACAACCGAGTTGTTGAAGCATTAAAGAACCTCACTTTACATTCAAAACTTGTGGTTCTAAGCCTTTTTCAGTTAATCAAATCGAATGTTCACCGTGTCATTACGGGTGAAATTTACGAAGTTTATGGTGAGCTTTGTGGAGAGTTAGGTGTTACACCTTTGACGCAGCGGCGCGTGAGCACTTTGGTGAATGAACTTGATGCGATAGGGTTGTTGAATGCGCAGGTCGTAAGTATGGGAAGGTATGGGCGAACGAAGAAAATTCGGTTGGAGGTAACACGCACCCTTATTAAAGAAGTTTTTGCCAATGACAATAGGTTTGGACGTTTGGTCAAATATGAGCCGAAGTGCGTTCCGAAACACACCCGTGGTAGGAGTTGAAGACGGAAGTTTCCAAAAGGGCATAACACCAAAGGCTCTTCTCGCGGCAGTTCTGTTCAAAGGACTGAAAATTGAAAGCGCACAAATTACGAAAATAATAGTTGACGGTTTAGATGCAACCCAAAAACTTGTCAAAACCCTGAGAGCGTGGACATTTGGAGCAGTAATACTTGGGGGTGTTTCCTTTGCAGGCTTTAACGTCATTGACCCAACGATTGTTTACGAAGAATTCGGAAAACCAGTCATCATAATATCACGAACAAAACCAGACAATAAAGCAGTAAAACGAGCCCTACAATGCCATTTTGAAGACTGGCAAATCCGCTGGGTAGTGTTTGAAAAATTAGGTTTAATCCATAAAGTTCTTGTTCTGGTTGATAAACCTCCAGTTTATGTTGAAACTGTAGGTGCTCCTATCAAATGGGCGGTCCAGCTTATTAGGGCTCTTTCGGTTTACAGCAGAAGTCCGGAACCAATTCGAACTGCACGATTAATTGCACGCGGTTTGTCCTAACTAAATGGAACGACTGTGATCTCCAACGTTTGGAGGTTCACCACTGGAACCATTCCAGGTGTTGGAACAACCCCATGCCTGCGCATATAATCCGTCTGTTCTTGCCAACAACCCGAATTTACAACTAAGACCCCACGATAGTTACAGTATCCAAGTTTGTGTATGTGCCCAGACTGGAAAATGTCTGGGACATGTTCGATGACCAGAAAGTCCCTGTTTTCAGGTGATAAAGGTGTCTTTCCACCATATACAGGTGCAAGATGACGACTCTTCAATAACAAGGTCATAGCTTTCTCTGGGTGTTCATAATTCATCCCTGGAACCGTTGAAACAATATCGTCCAAGCTGCGACCATGATATAATAATACTTCTACACTGTGGAGGCCTAAGAGACACGGGTTTCCAAGGGAATAAACTTTTCTTGATTCTTGCAATGGCTCTAAGAATTTGTTTGAGATAGCTGGCTGTGGCAATGCTTTTCTTGGGGCGTCATGATTTCCAGGTATAATTACCACTTCTATATAATCTGGAATTTGCTCAATAAACTTCGCAGCCAATTTGTATTGTTCATAAACTTCTGTGACTTCCAACTCTTTAATCTGGTTGGGATAAATCCCTACTCCATCAACGATGTCTCCTGCTATCAAAACGTATTTTACGTGGCTTGCCGTCTCCTTCATTTTTTCATTTCCATATTTGCCGTTAAGCCATAATACGAAACGGTTGAATGCTTCTCTCTGAAATTTTGTGCTGCCAGTATGCATGTCTGAAGTGAGCACTGCATAAACCGGGATTTGGGCCTTATGCTGGGGCCTTTGGGCCACGTCAGGCAGCACTATGTCTTCTGCAATAAGGAGTTTGCTTCTTGTTTTTACAACGCTCAAACAGACAACTTGGTCAAGCAAAAGTGAGGATGCCTTTTTTAAGAGCCGTTCGGAAGCGTTTTGAGGAACAAGCACTGTGGCGCTTGCACGCAAGTCCTCAATGGTTAGGATTATCCTCTTTTTTGATTCCCTCCTGTTTGTTATCATGGCGATTATTTTGAGCTTTGTCTTTGCTGGAGCTTTCAATGCATCCAAAACTGACGTAGCGCTTCTGACATCTATTCTTTGCCTCAGCAGTCTTTCCATTCGCTTGAACCTATCTCGGAAGTATTCCAGATACCCTTGGATTGTTCCGCTTGAGTTTAGTTTGCTGCTTGGGTCCTCAACAATGTTGAGGTTTGCTTCAATGTCCTTTGCATAGGGGCGGAAAGGTTTTTTTCCTTCTGTTATTTGCAACTCTGGCAACGTTTGGAGTGGTTCTTCTAATGGCTGTATAAGCTTTTCTTTTGCTGGCTCCGTCCTCTTCGTAAGCTCTTCCAGTAAACTTCTGCCAATGAACAATGGCTTTTTCTTTAGGGTCTCTATCTTTTGTATTGCCTTGTTCATGAGTTCCGTTGGGTCTTCAGTCGCAGATATTAGGCTTAGGAAGTCAAAAGCTTCTTTGTCGAGTTGGTATCCTGCCTCGATTGTTAATTCGACGGCTTCTTGCAGTTTTTCCGTTTCACTCATATTTGAAGAGTTCTCCAGTCCTGTTTTTTAGGAATAATTATGTAGCCTTCTTCTGCATCTCCTATGGCTTCTGCTTGGTTTTTCATATGGAGGTATGCTGTCAAAGCGGCTGTTACAGCGTCAATTTCATGAGACTTGAGGGCACGCAGTTTGAGGTCTCCTTCTAAACCTATAGTGTCCAGGGTTGTTTGAATCTTTCGCCAGTCTTTCAATGGCATGTTTAATGCTTTACGTGTTGATGTAGGGTGCACCTCTATTGTTTGATATCCCTTTTTTGCCATCAACTTGTTTAATTTCATGGCTCTGAGTGTTAGTGTTTTCATCGCTGGAAGACATGGCGGAAGGACGCGATATCCTCTCCTTATCATTTCTCTATCTGCCATTCGACGAATTCCCTTTTTTGGAAGGCTAAAGGGTGCGTCAATCGCTATAATAGTTGGGTCGCTGTGTGCGATGCCGTCTAATATTTCTTTGTTTGTGTGAATTAGGCTCGTTTCCACTTTTTTGTTTTTCCACAGTGCCCATCCTGTGGGGTTTTTCGGTTTTCCAGCCAGGTCTATACCGATTATAACTTTGCCTTTCAATGCTAGCACTCACGCTTTAGATTTATATATTGGGTTTTTGTTTAGATGTGTTAATATGCTAGATGATTCATATTCATGTTGACATGGTGATGTGAATGAGTGAGATGCGCAAGGTTCAACGCACTCCCGGTGGCACATTTTTTGTCACTGTGCCTAAGTCTTGGGCTGAACAACACGGTTTGGAGCGTGGGACCATAGTGTTCATTACTGAAACTAGGGATGGCAAGCTTCTTATTGACCCTAAGTACGGTGTTGAGCCTTCTCCTCAAACTATTACTTTAAGGCCTGGGGCATATTTAAGCCGTGAAATCGTAGGAAAGTATCTCCTTGGCTTCGATATAATTCGTGTCGATGCGAAGAAACGTATTGGCTTTGAGACGCGCGACATCGTTAAGAAGGCTGTTAGTCGTTTGATAGGATTAGAAATTGTTGAGGAGGATTATTCAGGCATCATTTTACAGTGTTTGCTGGATCCTTCAGGGTTTCCGCCTGAAAAGATTCTCCGGAGGGGCTATGCTATTGCTGCCGGTATGCATCGTGATGTGGTTAACGCCCTTGTGGACGGAGACGTGCATTTAGCGAAGAGCGTCATAGCCCGCGACGAAGAGGTTAACAGGCTTTACTTCCTTCTGGTTCGTATCTTACGTACCATAACTCAAAACCCAAGTTTAAGCGGGAAGCTCGGCATTCGCCCGATTGAGTGTCTAGATTACCGTCTAGTGGCAAGTTTGGTGGAGGCAATCGGTGATGAATGTGTGCGAGTAGCACTAAAAACAGTTGAGTTAAAGGGCACGAAAATGGCTGAAGACTTGAAGAAGCTCTTTGTGGAATTTCACACAGCCTGTTTTGGGGCTCACGAAAGTGCATTAAAAGCCTTTTTCACGGGTGATATAGGCATAGCTGAAGGTGTGCGGGATATGCGAGGGAATCTGGAAAAACAATCCGCTAGTATTGAGAAAGTTGCTAGGGATCAATCGCTTGATGTTGTACCGCAGATTTTAGCTGTGGCTTCTATTTTAAGGCAGATTTATGAACACAGTGTGGACATAGCAGATCTGGTGATGCCTAAAAAAGTCTAGAAGGGAAGCTTATCTACTTTTTGCGGTGCCTTCGCCAATGAAACGTGTTCGTTCATTCTTAGTTCACCACTGTACTGTACTTCACCGCTTACGTGACAGTGGGATTCAATGGTGACGTCTTCACCGTAAACATTTTCTGCGTGTGCTCCACTTCTGAGTACAACTTTCTTGCCGTAAATGTCCTCTACATGTGCATCTCTACCAATGATAACTTGATCTGCCCTTATAGGTCCAAGGACTTTGCCTCTTCTTCCAATTTCAACAAACTGTGCTGTTACGCCCTCCTCAGTAATTATTGAACCGCCAACTTCTACGCGGTCTTCTGCAGTGGCTTTTCTTGAGCGTAATACTCCGCCTACTTCGATGTTTTTTGCTGAAACTTCTTCGCCGACTTCGACTTTGCCTCCGACTTCGAGGTTCCCTGAAAGCTTTAGCGACTTGCTTGTTTTGACTTTGCCTCCTACATCTATTTCACAGCCTTCGCAACATCCAGCTATCTCTACTTTGCCTCCCACTTCGATGTCTTTGAACTCCAAATCCCCTTCGACTCTGAATGAGCCTCCTACATCTATATCGCCACCCTTACTTTTCCCGGTGAGTCGAACGGCTCCGCCTACATTGATTTGTTCAAATTCTAACTG
>JACUTN010000013.1 GCA_014859805.1 Candidatus Bathyarchaeota archaeon | reverse complement strand
GATTTCCACGCCCACTATTGCTGGTTTCGCCCTTCGAAAAACATAACCTTCCAAAATTCGGATTTTCCCAGGCATAACAAGCCTTTCAAACTCTTGCTCAAACTCTGCCTCCCGTTGAGTCTTAAGCCACAACAGATAATCATCCATTAGACGGTAGATTATGTTTTCACGGAAAATCTGAACGCTCTTAATTTCTGCTTCTTCTTCAGCATCTGGCAAAACCTTAATGTTAAAGGCTAAAATCACACCATAAAAAGGTTCATGTTCCTTGACAACACCTGCTTCAACAACATCTCTTTTTGAAACGTCACCAACGTCCGCTAATCTAATCGGCACATCGTTTCTTTTCAGGCTTTCAGCAATAGCCTCTAATGAGCCCAAAGTGTCAGCCTTCAAGACAACTCCGTCAACATCCGTCGTAATCCTAATTCTCTCAATCTCCTCAGAAACAAGCCTAGCATATTTTTCCAGATCTTCACCATGCGGAACAGCATACAATGGTGCTCCAGCCAAGGCTCCTTCCAAATCGGGAGCCGCAATCTTGATTCCAGCCGCAGCAGAAACAGAATCAACAGAAGAAAACCTGTCCCTGGGATCCCTAATTTCATCCAAAGCCTTGGGAACCAAAATCGCCCGTATCCGCGTAACGACCGGCTTTTCCTTGCCGCCAACAACGATTAAGTCTTCTTTCTGCAAAACTCCATCGTAAATTATGGTGTTAATCGTTAAACCCAAACCAGGCTCTTCTTTAACTTCTAGAACCGTGCCTTTGGCTGGTCCCTCTGTCGTCTGCAAACGCTTCTTCAAATACTGCTGCGTCAAACCCACAAGAACCATAAGAAGTTCAGTTATGCCCTCACCAGTTTTCGCACTTGTAGGCACAATTGCCACAGTCTTTGTGAAATCCTTCATTTGATCGAAACGGTCCGCCCTAAACCCCAAACGAGAAAAAGTACCGATAATATCGTAGATTCTATTATCCAAATCTTCCTTAACGAAGCGACCTTGCATCTTGTAAGTCTTCAAAAACGGTGTATCAGGATAAGAATTCCATCCTGGTATTCGGTCTATCTTGTTAGCAGCTACCAAAAAAGGCGTTTTCCGGGTCTTCAAAATCTCTATACTTTCGAGAGTTTGAGCTTCAAAACCCCGTAAAACATCAATAACAAGTATTGCTATGTCTGCTACGCCGCCGCCTCTCTTACGCAAGTTCGTGAAAGCCTCATGTCCCGGCGTGTCAACAACAAGCAATCCTGGAATTTCAATTTCACCCTTAACCATTGAAAGCAGAGGACCAACTAGTTGCTTAAGTGTATCAACAGGGAAAAAACTTGCACCGATGTGCTGTGTAATCCCTCCAGCTTCTCGAGCTTGAACGCTTGTTTTGCGTATTTTATCCAAAAGCAAGGTCTTACCAGTGTCAACGTGACCGAGCACGCACACGATTGGTTGACGAGTAGGCATCTTCTGCATCTCCTTTAACCGATTGAATAAGTCAGTCGTTCAATGATGTATTTCAAAATTAATAAACTATTACCCTAATAAACGCTCAGCCTTTTCTTCGTAATATTTTTAAATACGTGTTAAGACTCTTTTTCAGAAGGTGAAAAATGGTTTGCCTCATTGCCCGAAATGTGGCGTAACGTTGAAAAAAGACGATAAATTCTGTTATGCTTGTGGCACTCCAGTTGCCAAAGTGGTTGAAGAGGAATTCTCTGTATCCGCTGACAACCTTATTGAAAAAGTTAAAGAGTTGCTTCATGAAGGAAACGTGACTAGAATAATTGTTAAGGATGAAAAGGGAAAGGTTTTGCTTGAAATACCAGTGACTGTAGGAGTTATCGGTGTTGTGCTTGCTCCTTGGCTTGCGGCTTTAGGTGTGATTGCTGCTTTGGCTACGAATTGTACTGTAGTCGTTGAAAGAAGAGAATAAGCCTGTTTCTTGTGTGTGCAATGGTTGTAGGCCCCTGTATTTGGGTTCAAATAGGTTTGTTTGTTGTTAAGAGGCTTTGACGTGTTCATGAGGGAAAGGTTTATTTGTATACACCGCGTATACAGAACTATGAGTGTGGTTATTCCGGTTAGAGTTCCGAGGGAGGTGGCTCAAAAAATTAGGGAGCTAGTTGACGCTGGCATGTATCCAAATCGAAGTAGCCTCGTTCGAGAAGCGTTAAGAAGATTCATGGTTTCCGAAGGCATGAGTACGCAGAAAACTGCTCTTAGAAAATTTGCTGCGACGCTGGTCTCGATAATGATCTCTTGGGAGGAGAAAGCCGTCACTGATGTCATACTTTTTGGTTCGGCAGCTCGTGGGGAAGCAACTGTTGAAAGTGACATAGACCTCTTAGTCTTGGTTGAAAACGCAGAAGGTTGGATGGTTAGACAGCGCCTTTATGACTTGATCTATCCCGTAATTCCAGCTTTAGGGGTGGATGTTTCCTTAATTGTTATGGATAAAAAAGTTTTCATTCACATGGCTGAAGAAGGGGATCCCTTCGCTCTGTCCATTGTAAGAGAGGGTGCACAGTTACAAGGGAGTTTTCTAGATGAGTATAGCGAAGGCACATTTGGAAAAAGCCGTTGAGAGATTAAGGGTTGCTGAAAAGCTGTTTCGCGATGGCGATTATGAAGATGCTGTTTCAAGGGCTTACTACGCCATGTATCATGCGGCTAGGGCTGCGTTATCCACCGTGAACGTTTTCCCTAAGACACATGAAGGAGTGGTCTCAGAGTTCGGCAGAAAATTCGTGTTAACAGGGGTTTTCCCGAAGGAATTGGGTAAAAACTTGGCTGATGCGAAAGCCGCGAGAGAAACCTACGAATATAGTGTTACGGCGACTGTTGGAAAATCAGAAGCAGAGGCAATATTATCAAATGCTCAAAGACTTGTGAATGCGATAAAGAAACATTTGAAAAAATGAATGTGTGAAAGTAGCATTGCTCTTGGTTTATAGAAGAAGGTTTCAGAAGTTTTAAATTTAGGGTTGAAGGTATCCGCAGGACGCGGTTTCATTGGGTTATGCGTTGTTTCATACCGGAAAATACTATCAAATAAGAAAGGCTTGTTGGAAAACCAATTTAGTCCGCGCCTGCGTAGGCGAACCAATCAGTTCCAGCGTCAGCCCCACAAACCTAGAAGGTGTAAATTTGGAAAAGACAATGCGCCGAGTGGTCACAGAATGCTTACGAAGCCCTCCGCAGCTCAGGCTACTATAACATAAAAACAGAGGGAAAAACAAGTGAATAGCAAAGAAGAAACTTCCACCTGCACACTTATCCGTGGGGAAAAAGAGGAACAAGACGGAGTCTACACAAAGACGTATAGAAACAACCCGCACCAATCTTCAAACACGAAGCAGAAAACAAAGGAAGAGACATTGAGGAGGAACTGCAGCGAATCCAAGAAAAATACAGAAAAGTCATACGAGGGGAATTAAGCGGTAATGACGACTTTTCCTCTTTTAAGCATGTATAAGATAGCTTCTATTTCATTACTGTTTATTACCCCGAGCATCCTTGCAGGTTAACTCATTGGGAAAATAACTTCTTAGGGTGAACCGAAACAGTTATCGTTTCACATGTTTCTTTAAGTGGGAACATGTCTTGACATGAGGTGGAAGCTTCTTGAAGGTTGAGAAGAGGGAAATTCGCATTCAGAACGTCGTGGCCTCAGCTGCATTTAATCACCCCATAGACCTAGATGCCGTAGTCAAGGCTTTTCCACACGTCGAGTACCGACCGAAAGTTTTCCCTGGACTCGCCTTTAGGCTCAAGAAGCCCAAGACGTGCGCCCTCATCTTCGACACGGGAAGGATGGTGTGTACAGGAGCCAAGTCAGAGAGGGAGGCTAGAAGGGCAATCCTGAAGGTCGCCAGAGAGCTGAGGGCAGCTGGTATAATTATCCCAGGAAAGCCTGAGATAAAGATCACGAACATCGTTGCCTCCGGAAGCCTCGGCGGCCCGATCGATCTTGAAGCGTTGTGCGAGCGGGCTCGCCTCATGTACGAGCCGGAGCAGTTTCCAGGCGCGATTTACCGAATGGAAAGCCCTAGGGTGGTTTTCCTAATATTCTCCAACGGCAAGATCGTGTGCGTTGGTGCGAAGAAGGAAGAGGACATCTACGAGGCTGCGGAAAATCTTCGGCGGAGGGTGGAGGAGATGGGTGTTCTCTATGAAGAAATGCCCTAAATGTGAAAATGGAAGGGCTGTGGAGGAGGCTTAAAAAGGTGAAAAGAAGAAGGCTGATCACCTGTGTTGTCGGAGGTGCAGGCGGAAGTTAGAGGTTGGGGAAGAGGTCTGGCGCCACTTCGTCGGAAAGGACACATTAAAAGCCTTTCCTCACCCTTTCTGTAAAGTAACTGATTATTATAAACTTTCTTATTTTCCCTTGCTCACCTTCAACTTCAGGATGAAAGAAAAGTATGTGACGCCATTGTGCTTCACTCAACCTTACCATTCTACCCTCATAAGCTGTTACCTCAAAAATGATAGACACACCTCTTCCTCTTGAATGCCCCTCGAGGAAGAGCTATTTAAAAACTTGCTCCAAAAAACCCATAAAATACAGCAACAGGTTTCAAGAATTTACAATACTATTCTATTTTTGCGATTACTAGAATTACTCCTAACGCTAAAACTATGACGCTTAGGAATCCAAAGAATGCCGTGTAATCACGTAGTGCTTGGGTGCTCGTGAACGTGTAATACGTGGATAAGGCGCCGACAACGATGAGTATTAAGCCAAAGAATTTTTCTGCGACAACTAATCCGAAACCGCCTTCCTCGCTCATATCTGACTCTTCCTTTTTCAGTGTGCTTTTACTTAAGAACGACGTACGGTTATTTTAAATTTCCTCATGTTCACTTGGTTTCTTCAAGCTTAGTCGGCAAGTATTCATCCACAATGTATGTTAAGCCGTATCTGCTGAAGGCTTCTTGCTCCGCCTTCTTCCTTATTTTTAAGAATGTCTTGATTTCTCTCTGCCACAGCGGATCCTTATAACGTGGGTCCCTCTGCAACTCATAAAGCCTCTTTACGTCTACTTCGTCCAGTGGATCCGTCGGCAGTTTATAATCGACGATGTCTGTTGCCCACACTCCGCTCCATATAGCATCAGGTGTGGTCAGTTCCCTTAGGTGTGCAGCGTTTGCAGAACCCGAAATTATGACCATGGCTATGTGCATTCCCCATGGGTCGCCGTCCGTAAAGATATAGACTGGTATGTCCAGTTCTCTGCTGAGCCTTCTAATAAAGTGCCGTGTTGCTCTTGGGGCTTGTCCAGCCGTTAAGACAAGTAGGGAATTGAACTTCTTGTGCACGTTCTCCTCTACGAACCGTGTGAACAAACCGCCTTTCTCTATGGCTATGACCTTGTCTGCTGTTGTGCTCACAAACTCTGATGAGGTTAGAGCTGGTCCAATCATAACGCCGTCTGGGTGGGAGGTTAGATTCAATGTTTTTCCTTCGTATCCGGGTACTGTGTATTCTATTGTTAGGTCGCCGAACACTGCTGAGCGTTCTTCTGGGAAGATGTTGAAATCTTCTCTGGATAACCCTAAAACTGTTTCTAAATCGGTTATGATGTTGTTTGATTCTTGCTGGTCTGTAAATTTCATTTCGTATGCTTGTGCAGAATAGTAAACATCTCTCAGGGTTGATGTTTTACGGTGAGAAGTGAGTTCGCGGGAAAATAATGCCGTCCAAACAAGTTGTGTGAAAGGTCTTATGTGGCGTATGTTGCGGGTGTGCCTTCGAACTTTTCTGTCTCCCAAAATGTACTGTCTTACTTGGGGGTCGTAACGGATGTTTTCTGTTGAGCGGCTCGGCATCTCTATTGAAGGGAAATATCCATCATCGATCTGTTCATAAATTTGGAGTCCCAAATTCTCCAAACTTGCTATGACTTCTTTTTTCCTTTCTATCATAATGCTTTTATGTTTACTACGTTCCAAATCTCTTCACACTCCTCAAGAGTTTTTTTATATCTGGATTTTTTTCCTTACCAGCAAGTTGAGTTGAGAACTCAGCTATTTTTGGCAAGTACTTGCTGAAAATGTCAAGCCTTTTCCGATCTCTGCTTACATGCTCCCTCCTCGTTAGAAAGCGTTGAAGTCGGCGTGCGACCTCCCGCAATCCGTTGGCTATTTCTCTTCTAACCTCTGGTCTGTCGGCTATGAATTCCTTTCCAACAGTTTTGTATGGAATTTTGGTGCTGCAAATGTGCGTTGCTATAGCGATGGGCATGTCAGGTGTGACTTTGTATCTTCGCCAATTCATGGAATTCATCACTATTGTTGAGACATCGCTTGCTTCATCATAGAGTAATGGGATTCTGTTAGCGAAACGATAAATTAGGAAGCTTCCTTTCCTTGGGATTTCTCCACCATAAGCAATTGCCATTTCAACAATAAAGGGATGGCCAGCGTAGGTTGACGGTCTGCGCTGATGAACAGCGATGAACTCAGGCTCTAGCTCCTTCGAGATACCTGTCTTTAACAGCTTCTCACCCAAAGGAGACAAACAACTTGCATTCGGAGGTAAGAACTCCCTAAACTCTTTCAGCATGCGCATCAACCGAACAACTTCTTCGTGGGAAAGCCTCTTAGGATTTTTAGACGGGCTTATGTTGCTGAATTCCAAAAATTTTCGTGCAGTTATTTCGCCAATTCTGTGGAAATGATTTTTCAGAAAGTCAGACATGTTCCGAAAAGTCGTTACGTGTATGAGGCGCTGGAGAAGCTCCACATCAACGCCATATGGGTGAGGCAAAGTTTCTTTCGGTGGGTCAGGCATTTCCTCAGTGGCTCTCGCAAACTTGTATAACCTACCTTTAGGGTCAACAAAAGTTAGATTTGCATATGGGTTCACCATAGCTGTTTGCTTGAAGTATTCCAGAATTTTAGGCATAGCCCTACTGTAGTCGCCTTCAAGGCTGAACTCTACTATTGTTCCGCGCCATCTTTCTTTGTTTATGAGAACTTTTCTGTCAAGTATGAGTGGTCTATTTCTCTGGATGTCGATTCTCAGCTTGTACGAGTAGATTTTTGACATGCCTGTGCTTGAAATTATGCGGGCGGGCTGATGTGTTGTGATTTGTCCGTATAGAATTGCCATTTTTCCGCCTAAGCCGAAGGTTCCTCTCTGCTGTTTCGGCTTGTATTTTGAGCCGTAAAGCACTTGTCCAAAGGCTGATGGTATGTGTCTTGGCGGAACTCCTATACCGTTGTCTTTGATCATTAACCTGAAAACATTTGTTTCTTTGTCCGTTTCGTTTGCGTATGAAAGTCTGACGTAGATGTCTGGTGGGACTTTAAGGCTCTCAGCGGCATCTAAAGAGTTTTCTACAAGTTCTCTTACAGCTGCGAAAATAGCTCGGGTGGGGTTTGTGAATCCAGCTATGTCACGGTTTCGATAGAAGAAGTCAGCAGCACTTATCTCTTCAAAGGTTGTCCTAGCCACTTAATCCTCCACCACACCCTCTCTCACGCAAATCACTTTTACGATATGCTCTGCTCATTCATTAATTTAACTACACGTTTTTGAGGATTTTTGTTCATTTGCTAAAAGGATAGGGCAGCAACTCTCTGAGAGTCTTTACTTTAACCGTTTCAAACAAAATTCTGCCTTTTTCCGCTTTTGCCATAACAATTTCAATTTCGGGGTTTTTCGCAAAATCACAAATGTACTGCAGGCATGCTCCGCACGGTTTAGGTTCACATTGACCATCTGCATCCACGACTATGGCTACTTTTTTGATTTTTCGGCTGCCATGCAAAACAGCGTGGTTGATTGCGCATCTTTCAGCGCATATGCCAAGTCCGGAAACCCAACTCTCAACATTGCAGCCACTATAGATTTCACTGTCTTCTGAAAGAACAGCGGCTCCTACCTTAAAACCCCAAAGCACATGTGCATTGTTCATAGCCTTCAGAGCGGCATCCAAAAGTTTTTTCTCCATTTCACTCATCTCTACTTCCCTCTAAACAAACTTTTCATTACATGCTAGCTTTTCGATGAACGTACGTAATAGTGTTCTCCAATCTCTTTTTGAAACTTATCAAGCTTCGAGCCTTCCTTATTAACCCTAGGTCTCTTCGTAGTCGGGTCTCTTCGGAAAGTAACTTTCATCTCTTTCAGAAACATGTTCATTCCATCCCTTAGGCTAGTTAGGGGTTTCGCTATGCCCTCAACTCCAGGTTTTCCAGTGAAAACCATCAAGCGATCAGCTATGAAATCTTGTGTAACAACATCGTGTTCAACGACGAAGGCTGTAACGTTATGTGTTTCAACAACCCTGCGAATAGCTCGCGCCATGTTCAATCTTTCTTCCACATCCAAATAAGCGCTTGGTTCATCGAGCAAGTAAAGTTCAGCCTTTCGCGATAGGCATGCTGCAATCGTAACTTTTTGCAGTTCTCCCCCGCTCAGTTCTACTATATTTCTGTCCAAAAGCGTGTTTATGCCTAAAGGCTTGAGGACTTCAGTCTTGTACCAGCTTGAAATGAATTTTTCTTTGGCGATGCTCTTCAAGAGTTCTTGGACTATTCCCTCGTATTCCGCTGAAATGTATTGTGGTTTATAGCTTACTTCCAACTCGCCAAACTTTTTTCCATCATCAGTCTTTTCAATTCCAGCCAAAATCTTCACAAAAGTCGTTTTGCCTATACCGTTAGGTCCCAGAATTCCAATAATCTCTGCCCTTTTTATGTCCCCCGGATGCACAACAAGTTCAAACCCTTTGAATGTTTTCTTTATTTGCGTCCATTTCAGCAATGTTTCGCCAACCACAAAGCTCACTGTGGGCGGCTTTTCATGGAATGTTATGGCTTCTTTTCTAAATCTAACGTTCTCGTCTCGAATATAACCTTGCAGGTAGATGTTTATGCCTGTTCTAACGCCGTGGACGTGAGACACAATGCCGTAAACCCCTGGTTCTCCATAAAAGACGCATATTTGATCCGACAAATAATCTATTATAGCCAAGTCATGCTCAGCTACAATCACTGTTTTCTCATCTTTTTTCAAGCTTCTTATGGCTCTGGCAACCTCAAGTCTCTGTTTCACATCCAGAAAACTCGAAGGTTCATCGAGAAGATACACGTCAGCTTCACGGCATATGGTTGCCGCCACTGCTACACGTTGCAGTTCTCCTCCGCTCAAAACCTCAAGGGGACGGTTCCAAACTTGTTTAAGTTCAAGCTGACCTGCAATTTTTTCAAGCTTTCCTCGTTCATCAACTTTTTCTAGGAGTTCTCCAACCTTTCCGGAGATGGCTTTCGGAATCTTATCAACATACTGGGGTTTATGGGAAACCTTAAGTTCGCCTTCACTCATCTTTTGGAAGTAATCTTGAAGTGTTGAGCCTCTGAAATGCCGGATTATCTCGTCCCAGTCAGATGGATTTTCATAGTTTCCAAGGTTTAACTTGACGTCGCCAGAAAGTATTTTTAAGGTTGTGGATTTACCTATGCCGTTTTGTCCAAGTAAACCCAAAACGACGCCGGGCGAAGGGACTGGAAGTCTGTAAAGTTTGAAGGCGTTTTGTCCGAAACGGTGGCTGCATTCGGTTTCTAACTCGTCTGGAAGGTTAACTATTGAAATGGCTTTGAAGGGGCACTTTTTTATGCAGATTCCACATCCTGAACAGAGGGCTTCTATGATAACTGCTTTGCCGTGTTCAAATTTTATTGCTTCTTTATGACTGCGTACCATTGGGCAAAAGCGATAGCAAAGTCTATTGCAACGTTTCGGTTTGCACTTGTCAGCGTCTAACACGGCTACCCTTGTCATGTTAATCCAGCAATATTTTGCTCATAACTTAGTAAGTTATAAACATAAGCCTTAAAAACCAACATAAGAAGACGCTGAAAACTTCTAGGTAAAAACGAAAATGCTTGTGCTTGATATAGAATTTCACCATTCCTTTTCTTCCGAATCTTTCTCTTCCACAATCATGCTTTTCCAAAACCTATTCTACAATTTTCGCCGCTAAATATGCCACAGGCTCTTTTGTTTCAGGCGAAATGTACGTCCAGCACAAGTTCGGTGAATTATGTGCCGCCCCAATTCTTCCGTATGCATCAACAGCGATCAACCCCATAGAATTATACGTGCCAGGTATCCTGCGATTAACAAGCTCTATCGCAAGTTCAACAGCCTCCTCAGCTGTTTTCCCATTTCCCATAAAATCGCAAACACTCTTCGACAAAACAAGCCTCATTGCTATTTCACCAACACCAGTAGCTGAACAAGCTCCAGCCTGATTATCCGCATACGTGCCGCACCCAATCGATGGTGAATCTCCAATTCTTCCAGGAAGTTTCAACGGAAAACCTCCAGTGGAGGTTGCTGCTGCAACATTTCCCTCCTTATCCAAAGCAACTGCTCCCACGGTTTCTAGCGTGAACAATTCAGGATAGTTTTCAACAAGGTTAGCCAGCCTTGGCAAGCGACTTCTTCCTTCAAGCAAGGCTTTCCGCTGGTTTTCATAATATTTCAGCCTAAGCTCTGTAGTAGGCTCTCTTCTCTCAAGATCAAACATTTCAGCGAGTTTTTCCGCTCCTTCGCCTACCACGAAAACGTGGTCTGTCTTCTCCATGATGATCCTTGCTAAACGAACAGGATTTCTAATATCCTCCAGAAGCCCAACGGCTCCAGCCTGCAGTGTCTTTCCATCCATAATTGATGCTTCCATCTCAACACGTTTATCTATGTTCAAACTTGAACCGTAACCCGCGTTAAACGCACCCGCATCCTCCATGACAGCAACAGCCTCCATAACGCTGTCAACTGCACTTCCACCATGCTTTAAAATTTCGAAACCAGTTTTTGCAGCCTTTTTTACGCCTTCTAAACCAGGTTGGCTGCGTTCATGATTCCAAGCTCCAGCCCCACCATGAACAACAATTACGGGTTTTCGCACTTCACTCAACCTTGTTTCCTCTTGTTAACGAGAATAATAAAACTCATACAGCTAAAATTTAAGCCTAGTGCCTAGAATTCATCAAAATGAATAAATCTTTGTAATCGAATATTAAATGTGGGATGATGTGAGGCGACGGTAAGAGCCACAAGCTATGAAAAAGCCACTAACCTGCACTGACCAAAAACTGGTTTATATCAAATTTGCCAAAAGAAAGATAATCAAGGTGGAATCATGCTCAGAGATTTTAACCTTTTAGCCACCACTTCACGCGGAAACGAGCGTGACGCCTGCTCCGAGTTGTCGTATCTACTCGGTGAAATAGATGATTCAGCGCCAAATGTTGAAAAGACCGGCATTTCAGGTTTGATTGCCGCAAAGACAGCCTCCAATCCTTTCGAGGTTGTAGAAAAGTTTCGCAAAATTCTACATGAACGTCCTTACGAATTTCGTTACACACTTAGAATAATTCCAATTGAAAAGGTTGTTCGCACAGACTTGGAGAAAATTCAACATGTAGCTACAGAACTAAGCTCAAAAATAGAGGAAAACGAAACCTTTCGTGTCACAGTTGAGAAACGCTTCACAGCGATGCCAAGTCGGAACATCATCGAAGAGGTTGCGGCGAACATTGAAAGGAAGGTTGATCTTAGTAAGCCTGACAAAATCTTGTTGATTGAGGTTGTTGGCGGATTAACCGGAATATCTGTGATAAAACCTGATGACATCTTATCCGTAATGAAGGAAAAGGTGTTGTAGGTCAAGCTAATGTTGAGTTGCTAGTAGCGCCATTCGTTCGATAACCAGATCTGTTAAGGCTTTCTCTAAACAATCTTTCTTCATAACAGTTTCCAGTTCCACATCTGAAATCACAAAAACCTTCTGGATACCTGCCACCTTTTCTTCTGATAATCCTAGAATTGTGTCATCACGCTCGGCTTTAACTTGTTTTGAAACCAAAGACAAAGCTGAGCTCACTGATTCCAGTTTTTCTCCAGTTATTAACACTGCTATTTCGGACGAACTAGGTTTAATTCCGAGAAGCTTCATTGCCTTTCGGATTTGACGTTGTGCAGAAGCGTAAAGCAACGATTCCATCGCCAAACTTTCTGAAATGTTTTCTCTGTTCTTGAAGGCTGTTAATGCATTCAAAGCTGCAAAGTACAAGTGTTGCCACGTAGCCACAAATTTCGCGTCAAAGAATTGAATTTCCACGCTTGAAGGCTTTTCTTTTCGCGTCATCTTAAAAAATTCTTCAATATCCTTGATCTTGACGTTTCTGAAGCCAGCTATCGCAACATGTTTTCCGAATTCTTCAATCTCTTTCAGCAATTTTCTTCCTCAACAATTTCCTTCAAAAACCTTCTAGCAAGTTCAGCAGACACTCCAGCCTTTGCAAGCTTTGCAATTTCCTCTTCTACAGATTTCCTTTTCTCCCTACATTTCTTAACAATTTTTCTGATTGTTTCCTTTATTTCCCATGGAAAAACTATCCAACGGCTTGTCTCCTTTCCATAGTAATCTGGGACAACAACACTCCAAGGCTTGTAGTAAACTGTAACTATTCTAACCTCACAAGCACCCTGTTCAATGACATGTTTCTTCACAAGTTCCAAGCTTCTTCCAGTGTCAGCAACCTCATCTACAATAAGCACTTTTTTACCAGCCACAGCCACAGAAACTGGTTGCGTTAGAGTTGGCTCCATTTTTGTTTCTGCAACTCCCAAATAAAATTCTGCCTTAACATTTGCAAGGTTAGGGTTATCCAACAAGTCTGACAAAACTCTAGCAGGCGGCCATCCTCCTCGGGAAACACCCACAATCAAGTCTGGTTTAAACCCGTTTTTCCTGATTCTTTCAGCTAAATTCAAAAGCATTTCATATATTTGATCCCATGTCGGAATTTCAAACTGGGTTTCTGAACTCAACTTCTCTCACCAGAACAGTCTTGTTGAATTTCATAGAAGTGTAAAATAATTTAACTCTTGCCACGGCTACACTGTAGGTTACATAGTATTTGCAGGAAGACTGTTAAAAAAATGGAAAAAAGGGAAGTTAGGCGGAAGCTTCTGGCTTCGAATGTCTGCGTGCGTGGACTGACCACTTCATTATGTAGCCGATGCTAAATAATATGCCGCCAATGCCGAAGAGTATCCACATCGTTGAAAGTCCGTTAAAGAAGTTCGCCATAGAATCAAGGTTTTTGATGTTTGCTTCTATTTGTCGAATGTTTAGTTCTTCCATGACTGTTAAGTATGCTTCTTCAGCATTCCATGCTTGGTTGATGTGGTCTAGGGCTGTGCTGAAGCGTTCCTTGGCTGCTTGGAAGTCTCCTTGCCGATAATACGCCTGTCCACTGTTGGTTTCATTCATAGCTCTGTTCCAAAGTATCTGTGCCCTAACACTGCTCCAACCATATGGAGATGGTGGCGAAAACCTGCCAATTATCCCTACAAGATTCATAGCGTCTGCTTGATCTGCCGAGTACACAACGAAATCATCACCGAAGTAGTCATATTCGCCCGTTAGAATCTGGAATGGGTTTGTTGCATTGTGATAAGAGTATTCCACGACTATTGTATAGGAGTGTCTGTATAAATTGGAAGCGATCGTGGTGTTTGGCACTTGGAAGTTGATAAAGAACACACGTACCTCATGGTCTTCCAGAGTTTCAGGATTGGTGGTGCTCGCTTGGGTTGAAGTGAAAGTTGCGTCCCAGTCAAAAGTGACGTAAACACTTGTAACGTTGATGTCGAATCCCTCCCAATTTCTCACTGTGATTGCAAGAACTGCAGTGGTTCCTGATTCATACGCGTTAACATAATAGTCATAATACTCGTCCCAGCCCGTGTAGGTAGTTCCAAGCCATGTTTTGTCGGTTATATCTGCGTACACTGATACTAATGTCGCTAGTGCAAGAAGAGAAACTATCGCAACGAAAAGTGGCTTTTTCATTTCTGATCTCCTTTTTAAAGCATATGATTTAAGGCATTAACTATTTAAATTTTTTAAGGAGAGACTCCAGTGGGATAAAACCTAAACGAAAAACTCTGGAGCTCACGCATCTAGAAAAAATTTTCGAATTCTCCAAATCGCACCTAAACTTTTTTCTTCTGGCTTGGATAAACCTATGTATTACATATTTATTTTAATAAATGCTGAACAATTATCAAGGAAGGATGCGAATTGAGAGAAATAGTGGAATGTGTTCCAAACTTTAGCACTTCAGACCCAGAAATTGTTGAGTTAATACTAAACGAAATTAAGGAAACACCAAACGCTTTCCTGCTTGACTACACCTTTGATGATTATTACAATAGACTTGTTGTCTCTTTTGTCGGCAATAAAGAATCAGCACTTGAGGCTGCATTGAAGGCTGCGTCTAGAGCCGTGGAACTAATTGACATGCGAAAGCATAAGGGTCAGCATCCGCGCATGGGTGCTGTGGACGTTGTTCCTTTCATACCAGTGAAAAACGTTACAATGGATGACTGTGTTGAACTTGCAAGGAAGTTTGGACAAACCTTAGCTGAGAAATACGACGTGCCAGTTTATCTTTATGGTGAAGCAGCGTCGACTTCTGAACGTAGTGATTTGGACTGGATACGTAAAGGCGAGTATGAAGAATTGGCTGAGATGATTGTTAAGCCTGAGCATAAACCAGATTTTGGTCCAGCTAAGCCTCATCCTACGGCTGGTGCAACGACAACTGGCGCGCGAAAGGTTATGGCTGGCTTTAATGTCAATCTGGGTACGGCTGACCTGAAGGTTGCAAAAAAAATCGCTAAGGCTTTACATGCAAAGAAGGGTGGTTTTTCAAATGTTAAGGCTATGGCTGCCTTCATTCCAGAGAAAAACGTCACGCAGATTGGTATGAGCATAAGTAATTTTGAGAAGACACCGCTTTATCGTGTTTTTGAAATGCTCAAGGTGGAGGCTGCCCGCTACAACGTGCCAATAATCGGCTCAGAATTCTGCGGTATGACTCCGTTAAAGGCATTGATAGACATAGCTGCATACTACCTAAAAATTGACAACTTGACTGAAGATCGCGTGTTAGAAATAGCTGTGCAAAACGCCATAGAAAAAGGCGAAAGACAATATCATAGTTGACGTACGTTAATGAATCATTTGATTTTCAGTCCGAATTCTAGGCGAACTTCTTTTCTTTCGATGTCTTCATTAGAGTAAGCAGCAACATCAAAACCAACTAGTTCAAATCCATGTTTCAGATAGAAGTTAATTGCTGGAACGTTACAACTCTGCGTTTCCACGACTAACATTCTTACCCCTCTCCTTTCTGAAAGTTTTACAGCGTAATCCACAAGAAGCGTGCCTATTCCTTTGCGACGAAATCCTTCTTTGACCAAAAGCTCCCAGATGCGCATTCTGTTGTTCCACTCTTGAAAGCCCAGTTC
>JACUTN010000145.1 GCA_014859805.1 Candidatus Bathyarchaeota archaeon | reverse complement strand
TATGAATGGAAAAAGTTGTTGTTGGCGGCCTAGGGGTAACCACAACAACAAATGCCAACCAGACAACCGAAAAATTTTCAAAGTCTTTAATGCAATATGCCAATTTTTGGGTAACAGTATTAATTTTTCTAAAGTTTTCACGGAGGGGTAATTTTTAAATATTTTAACGTAATATGCCATAAAACGGGTAACTACTTTAAAAACGTGAAAAAGATGGTTACAAAAACCGAAGCCCTATACAATTCGCTTCTACCAATGAAAGTAGTAAGCTTCAACGACATCGTAAAGAAAGCCGCAAACATCATCGAAACCACTCCAAACCGCAGATACATCTATCGCAAGTACGTAAAACGACTGATTAAAAACGGTAAACTTCAAAGAATTCGAAGAGGATTATATATAGTTTTGTCACCCCTGGAGAAACAAGAAGGATATGTAGCCGACAAGCTTCTAATCGCCTCAAAAATCAGAGACAAACACTATTTAGGCTTCCACACAGCCCTAGAGTACTATGGCTGCGCCAGCTCCCTCTACAACGAAGCCTACATATGCGTTAAGGCAAAAGACAGATTCAACCCGTTCCATTATAAACGTTTCAGGTTTAGACCAGTATTTGTCAAAAACGTCAACCTAAAGGTAGAAAAGAAACACTACCACGGAAACATCATAAAGGTCAGCAGCAAAGAAAGAACATTCATCGAATGCGTCGACAAGGTTCAGTACACTGGTGGATGGGAAGAATGCATCAAAAGCCTAGAAGGACTCGGAGGCCTTAACATAGAAAAACTGGTAACTTTGCTGTTGCATAACTATGAAAAGGATATACTGTTTAGACGAGTTGGCTACATCTTAGAACTTCTAAAAGAACGTTCACCATTCTACGAACATGTAAATGACCACTTACTCAATGAAATAGAGAAGCAGATAACAGGACCACCACAATATCTAACATACGGAAAGAAAGGCACCCTTAACAGAAGGTGGAAGCTATACATCCCCGATGGTTTCGAAGAAAAATTAAGAGGCATCTAAATTGAAGAGAGAATACGACTTTAACGAGCTTGCACGCAAACATGGCTTTAACATTCGAGAAATAGAAAAAGTCTGCAGAATAGAGCGCGCGCTACCATAGTTTTCTTGGCCAGTAAATGCCCACGTCACAAAGGAAAACTTAACTAGAAAGATAACCAATTAAAAAAAGAAAGATGGTGAAAGATTTGCCTGAAGAGATTAGGCTTATAGCAACGCTGTCTAACGCTTTTGGACCTCCAGGAAACGAGGCAGAAGTGCGAGAAATCCTCAAAAAAGAGCTGGAACAATACGCGGACGAAGTCAGAAAAGACAAGCTTGGAAACATCATTTTCTTCCATCATGGAAAAGAAGGATACCCCAACGTCATGCTTGCTGCCCACATGGACGAGGTCGCCTTCATAGTCACCTTTATAGAAGACAACGGTTTCCTACGCTTCCACACGTTAGGAGGCATAACAAGCAACATCATGCTTGGACAAACGATACTCCTTCAAGGAGAAAAAGGACCCGTTAAAGGAATAATCGGAACCAAGCCGCCACACATCATGACAGAGGAAGAACAAAAAAAGATACTGCCGGTAGAAGACCTTTTCATAGACATAGGCGCTGAAAATCTTGAAGAAGCTGAAGGAAAGGGAGTTGAAATTGGGACTCTGGGAGTCTTCGACGTCAAATTCACAGAACTGGGAGGAGGATACATCAGGGGAAAAGCCTTCGATGATAGAGCTGGATGCGCCGTACTTGTCGAAGTCTTTAAAGCTTTGAAGGATTCGCCTTACAACCTCACAGCCGTTGGGACAGTCCAAGAGGAGGTAGGAGGGAGGGGGGCTCGCACAGCGGCATGGCAATTAAATCCGGACTACGCTCTCGCTTTAGAAGGCACTTTTGCAGCAGACGTCCCCGGCTCCAGACCTGATAGAACATCGGCTAAGCTAAGGGGAGGCCCCGTCATAACCATCGTGGACAGAACCACAATCACCCATCCAACGATTCTCAAAACCCTGACCAAAACCGCAAAGAAAAAGTCAATACCGCACCAATTCAAGAAGGTACCAATGGGAGGAACAGACGCTGGTTCAATACATCTAACAAAAGCAGGCATACCAAGCGGAACAGTAGCCGTACCATGCAGATACATTCACGGACCGGCCTCAGTCACACACATCGATGACTTAAGGAACACGATCACCTTAGTAACAGGGTTCGTGAAAGCCATCTCTGAAGTTCCCCCCAGTGCATAGGTTTGGAATCCATGAAGATTGCAACGAGTTATCCCCATCTTATCATAATCTGTATTTTCTTCCGTATCTTATCGTCTGAACGTTTTTGCTTATCTTCCTGAACAACTGCTGATTCTCCGTGTGTATCGGAAAGATTCTTTTCGGCTTGACGTATTTGATTAAACTCGTTATTTGTTGTCTGTTCATGTGTCCAGAAGCATGAAGTTGATGAAACCGCATTTTAAAATGATCCAACCAGTTATGCATAACCTCATCTTCAAT
>JACUTN010000144.1 GCA_014859805.1 Candidatus Bathyarchaeota archaeon | reverse complement strand
GGCAAGTGGCAATCATGGATTTCAAGAGAAGAAAGGCTGTTTTCACAGGCGTCAATGCTCCAGAGCTTCATGGAGAAATTGTAGGTGAAAGCTATGTTGTTGTTGGAAATTTGCTTGCCAGAGAAGAAGTGGTGAAAAGTATGGCTGGAGAATTCGAGCGTTCCAGTGGAGACTTAGCTTGGAGAATGGCAAGGGCATTGAAAGCGGGAAGCGAAAGCGGTGGAGACAGGCGAGGAGAAAAATCAGCCGCATTGATTGTGGTCAGCACCGAAGAAGTGGAAGTGGAGATAAAAGTTGACAAGCATGCTAATCCTGTCGGAGAGCTGTTTCAAAAACTAAGCTAACAATAAAAAAGGAGTTTTTCATTCGAAAATTCTATATCTAAATTACAACATCGCATCTTAATTGAGGTTGCCAAATGTCAGGAAAAAACATGAAAAGAATCCTTGTAACTGGAGCCACAGGCCAGATCGGGTCTGAACTAACAATAGAGCTGCGAAAAAAATATGGCGGTGACAACGTCATTGCAGCTGGGCACAGGAGAAAACCCAGCGAAAAACTAGTTAACTCGGGTCCCTTCGAATACATCGACGTCACTGACAGAGACAATATTGAGAAACTTGTGAAAAAATATGATATTAACATGATTTATCATCTTGCTGCGGTACTATCGGCTATAGGTGAAGAAAAACCGCAAATCGCTTGGAAAGTGAACATGAACGGCCTTTACAACGTACTTGAGATTGCAAGGGAACATGAGTTGGTTAGAGTTTTTTGGCCCAGCTCCATAGCTGTATTCGGCCCAGAAGCACCTCGCGTTAACACACCTCAAGACGCAGTCCTAATCCCTCGCACAATGTATGGCGTCACAAAGGTTGCCGGTGAGCTTTTGTGCAACTACTATTTCCTTCGATTTGGTTTGGACGTGCGAAGCGTTCGCTATCCCGGGGTCATAAGCAGCGAGACTCCTCCGGGTGGAGGCACAACAGACTACGCGGTAGAGATATTTTATGAAGCCGTCAAGAAGAAGCGGTACACATGCTTCGTGAGGGAGGACACGGTGTTGCCGATGATGTATATGCCTGACTGTATCAAAGCAGCCATAGATCTGATGGAGGCTGACGCGTCTCGGATTACATGTCGTACGAGTTACAACTTGACTGGAATGAGTTTCTCTGCAGGAGAGCTGGCGTCTGAAATCAAAAGGTACATTCCAGAATTCGAATGTGAATATAAGCCTGATTTTAGACAGAAGATTGCGGATTCTTGGCCTATGTCGATAGATGATGGTGTGGCTCGTGAGGAGTGGGGTTGGAACCCAACGTATGATTTGGCTGCCATGACAAAGGACATGATAGAAAAACTGACGAAACGATTTTCTGGAGTCGATCTTTAGGTGTACTCGTAAAACATCATGTCTACGTAATATTCGTCAATGAAATAGTAGCTTTTTATCGCTCCGGGTTCTTGAAGCCGTGATTTTGAAGTGCAATTTTGACTGTTGCGCTTGTTTGCGGTATGCAAGCAAATATTCTGTGATGTCCGTACCTTTCTCTTCTGGCTTAATAGCGCGTGCTGTATCTGTGGTGGGAATATTTTGTGTTTCGCAATTACGGATATATTTTGTTTTTTCTAGTTTTTATTCGAGGACTCTGAAGATGCGTAGGCGACTGCAGTTTCATTTTTGTTTTCCGCCCATTTTTGGGATTTATGACACTGGCAAAGGTGAGATCTATGTTTTTGGTGATCATGACGGCGAAACTGAAGACGTTCTGAATCATGAAGTGCTACACTGGGTTGTGCAAAAAATAGCGGGAAAAAAAGCCAGTTTAGATTTAGACAATGTGCCGCCCAAATGGCTAAGAGTATAACCAAATAAGGTATCTAGTTTCTCATTTTCCCCTCTGTCAAGCAGTTAGCGTGCTAATATATAGTTGGGATTTTTAATAAAGCTGGGAAGTTGATTTGAATGTTGGTGTTGAATCTTGGTGGTTGATAAATCCGTTTATGTTGAAAAAGCAGTTTCACACTTTAAGGAAGGATATAATTGTGCCCAAAGTGTTTTGCTTGCTATGCAGAAGTTTTGGAATGTAGAAAATCCTTTGGAACCGAAGGTTGCCTCAGCCTTTGGAGGAGGGATTGGAAGACGAGGTTCTTTGTGCGGTGCATTAACGGGAGGAGTTATTGCAATTGGTTTGAAATACGGAACAAATAAGCCCATTGTTGAAGAAAGAGAAAAAGCATACTCGCTGGCACTGAAGTTTTACAACCGATTTAAGAAGGATTGTGGTGGCGTTTTATGTCGAGATCTCATAGGATATGATTTAACAAATCCAAAGGAATATGAAAAAGCGAGAAACTCGAATGTTTTCATGGACAAATGCGTTCATTTCATAGAGAAAGCCGTTGAAATCCTGATCGACCTGAAATAACACGTGTGTATAGTTTTTCCTCTTCTGCGTCATTTCTTCTTTTGAAAAATTTATTACAATCAGCGCGCTAGTACTACCTTGGAGAGGTTTGAGATCTCAAAGCAATAAGACGATGTCCGACCCGTCGTACAGC
>JACUTN010000143.1 GCA_014859805.1 Candidatus Bathyarchaeota archaeon | reverse complement strand
CTTCATAAGGCCTTATGACATTTTACGTATTATTGGTTTCTTGCTCTTCGTTATCTTCGGACCCGTAGGTTTTCAAAACTTTTTTTGCGATACGTTCCTTGTACTCTGGAAGAGGTGGAAATACTTCGGATTCATCGTAAACTTGGTCAAGTAATTTAGTTTCCTCATGTATAGTTTCAGAGGTGCTTGCCGAGCGATTCGTTGATAATTCGTATTTCCCTTTCATTACAGCCCTTAAAACCCAAGCGTCATTGATCAACATTGACCCGAAAATCATAGCAGCAAATCCGCCAAACCCGAGAACGTAACGGGAATAACCGCCAAGCAAGTAGTGAACACCTGTCCGGTCGACCCATTGAAACAAGGCGATGGTGGCAGCTACGAAACCGACGGCGAGAGTTACTAACCCAAGCGCAAACTTCACTTCAAGGTATTCAATCTTTTGTCCCACATGCTTATCCTCCAACAAAAAAAGGAAAAGTGGAAGCTTTTGGAATTCTATTGTGGCAGAGGCGTGTACGAGAAGGTTACATTAAATGCGGTTGCGTAGTCTGCTATATCGTATGAATATGTCACTTTTATCAGGTAGTAAAGCGATGTCGACACGGGTTGCTGGATGTAGCCAAAGTCGCCCGTTAAGCCGTCTATGTAAGTTTTGGTGCTTCCACCAGTTTGGGCGTCCCATATTGTTGCATCTAACCATTTCACTGTCGTAGTGTCCCAGTACATGACCCTGATCTCAAATTTTGAGAAATTCGCCAAGTCCGCCACTGGTGTTGTCAGCGTAATATTGACTGCACAAGCTTTACCGGCATCTGTCGCAACTTTGAACGCGAAAGTGCTACTGCCACCGTTAGGTGCGGTTCCTGGTGGTGTGGAGCCAGCTGGAGTTCCCTCACCTGGCAAGTACCTCAGCTGATCGACGTCGTTGACGTAAACTGTCCAATCATCAGTTGTTGCTCCGATAATGAACTGCTGAACCGGAGTTATGGTTACTACCGCAGTATAGTACACTAAAGCTAAAGCAATAGTTGCCAGCGATGCAATGCAAAGAAGACCCTTTATACCAAGAGCTGCCCTCAGTTTTCTTCCCAATTTATCACACTCCTTTGAAATTTACTTCGGCTCAAATCTGATTCAGAGTATAAAAATAGTTTATGAATTTAGAATCCATGTTTCCGCTACCCTTCTTAGAATCCCACAATCAAACCTTAATGTCCACTGGGTATTGATGAAAATGATAATATCCAAAAGGAAAGCAAGCATGCACATGTTTATCTTCGCTTCATAAATCTAATAAAAGAAACTTACAAATCAAAATGGGAGAACCAACAATGAAGAGGATACTTCGAAGACAAAAATCTGGCTATGCACTTAGCCTAATACTTTGCTTAATAGGACTAACTGCGCTGTTTATGCCACTGTGGAAAACATGGCCGAAAGTATCTTCAGCTCAAAATCCTTTCTCAGTTTTCTGGACGCTTCTCTGGACAGAACAGCTTGATTTCATTCCAGGAATTGAATTCAAACTAGCATACCTTACCATTTTAGGAGCCATAGCACTCATTTTCGGCGTAGTAATATGGTCGTTAAGCCGACAATGGTTTTCCCCTGCTAGACAGACCGTATTATTCCAATGTCCATTCTGTAAAAAACAATGGAGAGCAAGCCCAGGTAAAGGACTGGTACTCTGTCCTCACTGTCGTCAACTAGTTCATCCGAAAATGATAGAAAAATAAGTTGCGTGCGCGTCCAACTTCTTATTCAAGCCAGTAGTTTCTTTCTCCGCTGCACTTCAATTTTTTCCTGAATTGTAACCGTCATATTTCCTAAAGGCTTGAAATATCTAACCAAGCATTCCTTAGAACAAAAGATTAGCAATGACTCACACTCGATCGAACCCGAAAAAGAAAAGCTGTAACCTAAAACTATATTTTTCTAAAAGAAAATGTTGAGTGTAAAGAACGGGGCTAAAACGCGCGCGATGGAAAATTAGACATATCTGTCGAGTTGCCCACGCACAATATCATAAACCAATAACGCATACAATGACTCAGTTACAGAATATTTCTTCCGTAAGTGTTATTTGAAAAGAACGCTCTCTGAGATTTAGGAGAAGGAGAATGCAGAGGAAACTACGCATAGGTTTAAGCCTAAAGCATTTTTTCTTACCTGAAAATAACGGGTGGTTTAAAAGAATATGTTTAGTCTTCGCTTTCATACTTTTCGATTATTTTTCAACGCTTGTTTTTTGTCAGGCACCTTATGAAGAAGCCAACTTGTACGCGAGAATTTTCATGGAAAGTTTTGGCATTCCGCTAGGATTAACATTGTTTGTTTTTATAGCTAACCTGCCAATTTATGTAACCTTAAGTTTAGACTCTCATATTGCTAAGTTTCCATTTAGGATAGGTATAATTGCAGAGTCTTTCGTTGATGTTGCATTTGCATGGTTTGTTGCTGGATTACATTTCAGCGGAGGTACAAGTTGGTTTTGGTATGCTCCAGATTTGATGCGCCAAGTTTTGGGCATGCTTTTGTATGTGGTTATGGCATTGCTTGTTGTTAAGCCCTATAAGCCACGCTGTAGCGATTAACACCTCATAGTGTGTAACAATCCGTCA
>JACUTN010000012.1 GCA_014859805.1 Candidatus Bathyarchaeota archaeon | reverse complement strand
GGAAGGATGAAGAAGTGATTTCGGCGAAAAGCTTGGCGTCTAATTCATGGATTAAATGTAAGGCTGCAATATTAGCTACAAACCCAATGCCAGGCAACCCTTCAATCAAGACGGGGTTATCTAGTTCTGGTTTTTCATAAACTTGAACTGCACAAACCATGCTTTAACTTCCCTCGGTTAACGTGTAGTTTGGGGAAAATAACAATATAAGTGTGCTTCTTTGCGGTTTTGGGCGTGTTTGTTTATAGAAGATTTGTCGAAATATTCTTTAATTTTTGTTTGTCCTATGTGTTAGCGCGTGCTATAGAAGACACAACTTTAAAAGTCACGCAGTGCGCTACCTAATAATTAATAGGACTACGTGTAAGGCGAGAAAAACTTTTCTATATCCTAAGATGATTGTTCAGACGAACCTCATTGTCTGCCAAGAAAGACTCTAAATGGATTAATCTTTTCTTTGACATAATTGAAAAGGTATATTCGGGCAGTCAATTTACTTATAATAATCAAACGTTAGACTGCAGCCTACACTTGTACGACCTGCTGATTTTTATCGCAGAACCTTTGGTTCATCCCTAACTTCGTATGAATCTCTTTTAAGAGCGTTAGATCCAAACTTCAAAACTGTTGCCCGCAGTGAAGTATACAGAGTTAAGACTGGGTGGATTGCCAAAGGACTGAAGGGATACAATGGACATAAGATAAGGCGAATTACGGTAGATGAAGACATTTTTCTAATCCCAGATTTGTCTCAACGGCGCTCTGTGGGAATAGACACGAGTGGGCTTGGACGTAATGAAACTGTTATTATCCTTTGTTGTATTCCAGATTATGAAGGGGCATATCTCTTCTTGGAAAGACATCTGAAGCTACCTAAAGACCACTATGAGAAAGAATTCCATTGGGTGAAATTGAACTCGGCTTACAAACAGGATATGCTTAACAAATTCAGACTAATACTATCAATTTGCTGCGATGGATTACTTGTAATAAGGACAAGAGCTCTCATTGATCGGAAAGGGAAATCAGAGAATTTATTCAAGAATCTCATAGAGGGATGTTTTTCTGGGTACGAAAACGATCCGAAGCAAAAGAATTTGAGACCAGCTCTTAAGAAGAAGTTTTTTGAATTGGTAAATGGAATTGAAACGCATTGTGACTCTGATTTCCGTCCTTTGACACCCAATAAAATAGTTCGACTGTTGGTTCAAACATTGGCTAAAAAACATGGAAACCGCTTTGAGAATTATACACCTTTATTTGCTAACCTACGTTCTCACGAATCCAAACCAATTCAGATTTCAGATATCATAGTAGGTCTTATTAGAACAAAAATTGACAAAGCAGATTCGCTAAAACCACTTCAACCTTTATTTTTCGACATACGCAAAATGAAAAAATATAAAAGAAATCCGCCAAAAGCGTATTTTTGGTTTCCTTAAAGAAATATGGTTCAAGTGGATTCGGGTGTCGTGTGCCGTTAATTTAGTTTCGCGGACGTTGCCTCCTCTGGAGACCACGCGACCCACTGGGCACACGATCTTTTGGGTACCTTCATCCAAGTGTAGAATCGTGGAAGATACTTATAAACTGTTTCTGGAAACTTTCTCCAGATGACTAGTGCTGTGCGTTATTTCTGTTTTGTGTTTGGATATTTCTCTCTTATCTTGGCGTCGGCTATTTTGGCAATCATCGCGTTAGAGATGAGCACGTATTTGACTCCTGTGAGATCAGCCAGGTCCGCTGGTTTCTGATCTTGAGTCACGAGCAACAAGTTGTTGTTCTTTGCATACTCTATGATTTCCTTGTCCTTTGCCCCTTGCAACCCTGCGTCTTGGACGGTTAGTACATTCCGTCCCAGAATCTCAAAGTATTCTTTCAGTCCTGCGTACATTTCATCCAGCAGAAGCTTCAACAAGGCTTACCTCATTGCATTTTAACTTTGAGCATCCGCCTATTTAGAGACTTCTTTGCGAGTTATATAGCACGCACATGATGTTTTAGAGCGCATTCAAGAATTTTTACTGCATCTTCTATTTGATCTTCGCTGCGTATTCTAAACCAACATTCGTATTCTTCTCCCCACGCACTAGCCCTTTTCATTCTATTGATAATTAACGGGGTGTTTGGAATCTGGTCATAACGCAGTTTAGGGAAAAAACGAATCTGGGACTTTTGCGGTTGAATGTAAGCAAATGCCGAATCCCTAGAAATACTCCTGCAGCTACACCAATACTTCGAGTCTCTTCTTTCAACATCCTTTGAAAGCGTTTTCATCTCGTGCATTAATTTATCCAGCAGTGTAAGCATCTCAGGGCTTCCTGTTATCAAACTCAAATTATCACCAAATAGGACATTCAATTTACATAAAATATGTTTGAAGAAGAACTATTTTACCTTACACTTGAAACTCCCGCGTACCCATCAGACTACATAACTTTGTCTTTAACTCCAAATAATCCACAATATCTTTGCAGAACTGACTTTGAGTCTTGAAGCCTCCTTTTTCGTTGAATGAAGTCTTTTGGAGTGCTTCCTTCAAATCAGTCCATTTCACCCATCTGATCTGGCGAGATAACTTCTTGCAGATATCGTCAACGTAGTCTTTTGGAAAAGCATCTCTTAGCTCTAGATCCTTGAGAACTCTATTTTCAACTTGCTCCTTTAAGCGACGCCAATTAAAATACTGAGTAAACGTATTTTCCTTCTCGTTCATTGACAAAACTATGAAAAAGAAATTCTTCCGCTCAAAATGTTTTCTCGTGTAAAAATAACCGCGAACAATGCTCCTAACAGCTTGATCCCACCAAAATCTTGGGTCACCCTCACGGTCATCAGTGGATACACGTTTTTGAAGAGGGGCAAGACCTTTACACTCAACCAGAATTGCAGCATTCCTTAACTCTATGAAGACGTCCGCTTGTGTCGGTCCTTCAAGCCTTGAAGGCGGCTGATCAAGGTCGTGCCAAAGCAACACTGAGAATTCGGAATAATTCCCGTCTTTGTAAAGATAAGGAAACTCCTCTCTAGAAAAGTGGCATGCATTCTGCAGAAACGAAGCCAACCAAACCTTGGGATCTAAGTTTTTCAATATTCCAAATACATTCGCAGTCAGAATGTCTTCGCTTAACACATGCAAGATCTTCGAATTTCCAGAATAAATCCACCGGTCCTTCAACGGGTGCGCCCTAAAACCTCCGTCACCACATTTCAGCTCCAACACAATAGTCATAACTCATCAGCTTTCATTCCCTGCTTTAAAAATAAAAACCTTCTCTAGAAAAAATATGAAAATGCGCGGGCGTAGTATGTTCGGATTTTCGCACATCTGCAACCTTTATCATATCAATTGAACATTTTTAATGTGTGTTTGACTGATTCTCTTTAGGCTTTGATGATGACCTTTGGGATAAAAGAAAGAGACTTCTTGCGAGAATCGGAAGACTCGAAACCAAAAGCGGCACTGTCGAAACTCCCCTCCTCTTTCCGGTGATAAACCCAGTCGTACAGCCCATACCTTAAAAGAAAAGGCAAGTTCAAAGCATATTACTGGTTTAACAAATGAGCAGTTAGGTGCTGCATGCCCTTAAAGCACGGACGTTGTCACACTATGGTGACCACGCAACCCGCTTGGCACACAGCTTTGGTACCTAACCATCAAATATAATCCAATTTTTCATATTTAAACTAGTATCTGGATAATTCTTCCAGATACATTCCTAGGAAAGTAATATCCTGCCACCTAATACAATGTAACGAAATCCAATACTAACATTTTAACAGCTAAAATTCTTACTTGACCAACAAGCCATTTTTTATATGCGTGTTTGCAGTTTTTCTTTAGGCTTGAAGATGGCTTTTGAGATAAAGGAGAGAGATTTGCTCGCAAGAATTGGTAGGCTAAAAACCAAAAGCGGCATTGTTGAGACTCCTCTTCTTTTTCCCGTCGTTAATCCTTCTATTCAGCCTATTTCTCCCAAGAAGATTGGTGAGGTTTTTGGTTGTGAAGCTCTAATAACTAACGCTTACATATTGAAGAAACGTTTTCGAAACCAACCAATAGAAAAAGGCTTGCACAAGTTTTTAGATTTCAACGGCGTTGTAATGACTGATTCTGGAGCATACCAAATCCTCCGTTACGGCGACATAGAAACGACCCCAAAAGAAATCGTAGAATACCAAGAAAAAATAGGCACAGACATAGCCACAATCCTAGACTACCCAACAGGCCTAAAAGTCACAAGAAAACACGCAGAAAAAACAGTAAACACAACAACAAAAAACGCCAAACAACTCTTCAAAACAAAAACACGCACAGACATCCTCTGGGTAGGCCCAATCCAAGGAGGACAATACTTAGACTTAGTAGCCAAATCAGCCAGACAAATGCGAAAACTACCATTCAACATCCACGCCCTAGGCAGCCCAACAGAAATCATGCAACAATACAGATTCGACCTACTAGTCGACATGATCCTAACAGCAAAAATGAACCTACCCATCCAAAAACCACTACACCTTTTCGGAGCAGGACACCCAATAATATTCAGCCTAGCCATAGCCCTAGGATGCGACCTCTTCGACTCAGCAGCATACGCAATATACGCCAGAAACAACCGCTACATGACACCAAACGGCACCCACAGACTAGAAGAACTAGAATATTTCCCATGCCCATGCCCAAAATGCACAAAAACAACACCAAAAGCAGTATCAGAACTATCAACAAAACAAAAACAAACATTCCTAGCCGAACACAACCTATACACATGCCAAGCAGAAATAAAACAAGTAAAACAAGCAATAAAAAACGGAAGACTATGGGAACACCTACAAACAAGAGCACACGCCCACCCAACCCTACTCCAAGCCCTAAAAAAACTAAAAAAACACGAAGACTTCATAGAAAAACACAGCCCAGCAACAAAAAAAAGCGGCATATTCTTCTACGACCACACAGACCTCGCCCGACCATATGTCGTCAGACACAGAAAAAAACTCACAGGACAATACTCTCCACCCAAAGAAGCAAAAATCCTCCTACTCATACCCCAAACCAGAACAAAACCATTCAGCAAATCAAAAGAACTCAAACCAATCAAAAAACTTCTCCGCGACACACTTAAACAACACCTAAACAAAATCCACACATGCTTTTACGCTGCACCATTCGGCATAATCCCAATCGAACTCGACCAAGTCTACCCCCTCTCACAACACGAAACAGCCCTACCACTAGACAAAGAAACAATCGAATACGTAACAAAACAAACAGCAAACTACATCAAAAACACAAACTACAAAACAGTCATACTAATCAACGACCCAGAAAACTGGAACAAAAACATCCTAAACACATGCAAAAAAACATGCAAAAACAAAAACATCAAACTCAAACACATCAACACAAAAGAAAAACGAACCAAAACCATACTAACCAGTTTAAAGAAAATTCTGCAAGAAACACTGAGCGAACAACCTTGATTCGAGCTGACTTGCACATTCACACAACTTATTCACCCGACGCATCAATAAACCCAAAAACCATAGTAAACCAGCTCTATGCACACCCATACATCAAAGCCATAGCCATAACAGACCACAACACCACCAAGGGATACCATAAAGTACGAAAGCTAGCCTCACCATACCAAGACATCCTCATCATCCCCGGAATCGAAATAAGCACAACCGAAGGAGACATAATAATCCTAGGCGTTACAGAACCACCACCCAAACCATGGACCCCCGAAAACATAATCAACTACACAAAAGAACAAAACGGCATAGCCATCGCTGCACACCCCTACAGAACATACGGCCTAGGAGACTTGGCTAAAAACTACGATTTCGACGCCATAGAAGTCTTAAATGGCATTTCAACACCTCAAGTTAACAAAATGGCTCAAAAACTAGCCAAAGTCATGAACCTACCAGGTGTTGCTGGAAGCGACGCCCACCGCGCGAATGAATTGTGGAGTGTTTATACTGAAGTGCAAGCTTCTTTAAGTATCGATGAAATATTGAAAACCATCAAGAAAGGACTGGTTAAAGTTGGTTACGCGAGAAAGTCAATACACTTTTAAACGACTAGAAAGCATGATTACTGCATTAACGGAAGAAAGCAAATGAGCCAAATACAAATAAAATTTCTAGGTGGAGCCCGCGAAGTCGGCAGAAGCGCAATAACCGTAAAAACCCAAAAAACACAAGTCTTACTAGACTACGGAGTCATGCTAAACCACACACCAGGATTCCCAATGCACATACCACCAAAAGACATCAACGCAATAATCCTAACCCACAGCCACCTCGACCACTCAGGCGCAATCCCTGTCTTTTACATTCGCGGAAACAAGCCGCTTTACACAAACAGACTAAGTGCAGAACTGAATCAACTACTAATTTCAGACTTCATCCACCTCTCCAGCTACTACCTGCCATTCGAATATCTCGAACTGAAGTCAATGATGAGAAACAGCAAACACCTAGACTACGGCGTCGAAGAAAAAATCGGAGACATCAAATTCCAACTCCTAAACGCTGGACACATCCCTGGAAGCGCACAAATACTAATCGAAGCCGAAGGAAAAAAACTACTCTACACAGGCGACTTCAACACTGAAAACACAAAGCTTCTGGAAGGAGCAAAAATGGACCACAAAGACCTAGACGCAGTGATAATCGAAAGCACATACGCCGATGATGAACACACAGAACGCCAAGAACTAGAAAAACAATTCATAACAGAGACCACCGACATCGTCGAGAGAGGCGGCACAGTCCTCGTTCCAGCATTCGGAGTTGGAAGATCCCAAGAAATAGCATGCGTCTTGGCTGCTCACCACTTTGAGTATCCAGTCACCATTGACGGCATGATCCGCGGAGCAAACACCATAATGATGAAACACGGTCAGTTTTTGCGAGACGCTAAACTACTAAGAGATGCTTTACATTCTGCTCATTGGATTGAAGGGTGGAGAGACCGAAGAAAAGCCGCCAAAAAACCAAGCGTCATAATATCAACAGCAGGCATGCTCAAGGGCGGTCCAGCCATATTCTACATGTCAAAAATCGGAAAAAAAGCCAACAACGCCGTCTTTTTAGTCAGCTATCAAATCCCAGGCACACCTGGAAGACAGTTACTTGACAAGGGAATATGCGTTATCGACGGAAAAATGAGAAAGATTAAGGCACGGGTTGGACACTTCGATTTTTCATCCCACTGCGGAGCAAGCGAACTTAAAGAAGCCGTGAAAAAACTCGGTGGAAACCCAAAATTCTACGTGAATCACGGTGCAGAGAGAAACTGCGAACTTTTTGCAAAATGGATAAACAAAGAACTAGGATTAAAAGCGAAAGCACCAAAAACCGGAGACACATTCAAAATCTAGCCGTGAAACAAATGAAAATCGGAATCCTACGCATAGGAAAAGTAGATTCCAACGTGATAAGCAGAATCCAAGAAAACCTAAACATGACTTTTCCCAAATCAAAATGCACACTAATTCCGAAAACACTACCAGTACCAGAAGAAGCCTTCAACAACACAAGACAACAATACAGCTCAAACAACATACTAAGAAAAATTCGCAACTATGCTGAAAAACAGAAAACCCTAGACAAAATCCTAGGAATAACAGACATCGACATCTTTGTCCCAAACCTGAATTTTGTCTTCGGCGAAGCAGAATGCCCCGGAAAAGCAGCCTTAATCTCATTATGGAGACTTAGACCAGAATTCTACAAACAACCATCAAACACTGAACTCTTTAAAGCGAGAAGCACAAAAGAAGCAGTGCACGAACTTGGACACACATTAGGCTTACGCCATTGTTCTAACCCGTTTTGTGTCATGTACTTTTCCAATTCCATATTCGAAACGGACAGAAAACAAAGTTTATTCTGCAGCAAATGCCACTCCAAAGTGGAAAAAATCGTAGAAAACCTAGGTCGATGCCTTTGAATGATATGTTCAAAGCCAAGCTGATACATCTAACACCGATCCTAGCCAGTTTACTCTTCGGAGTGTTATGCGCAGTCCTTCTTTTGACATCTTCCATAGAAACCTACGTAATCACCCCTTTTTCCGAAGACATCTTCGGCTCCCTCGGAAACGCCTCTTACTTTGTCATCCTAGTCGGAGTCGGCGCATCATTGATATATTTTCTTCTGAAGCGAAGAAGCCATAAACTGATCATGTTAATCACTGGATTCGCCTTAACAACCGCTGTTTTTATGCTCTCCTTCATCTATTTGTTGGCGGCGTTCGGGAGATTTTCCATCCCACACATTGAAGCCCTCATCCTAATATCAGCATTAACCATAACAATTCTTGCCGGTTTCGCGGTTTTTCGAACTCAAAGCAGATTTTGTAACTTGATAGTTCTTTGTTTAGGAGGATCTCTAGGCACGTTTTTGGCAGCTTCAATTCCCACATTAAGTGCAATCTTGATTCTTTGTTTTCTGGCAGTTTACGACGCGTTTGCTGTTTATCACGGACCGGTGGGAAAAATAGCTCTTAACGGACTTGAACATCTCCGCGGTTTGAGCTTCTCCTTCCAGGACATTCAAATGGGACTGGGCGACTTGACCTTCTATTCTTTGCTTTCAGGTCACATGCTACTAAAATTTAGAAGCCCTATCCCATGTGTAGCTTCCATTATCGGCATCTTGTTCGGATGCTTCCTGTCATTCAAAATGTTGGAGAGAAAAGGCATGTTTCCAGGATTACCCTTTCCGATATTTCTTGGTTTAACGGCAAGCCTTCTCACTTCCCTACTGCTATAATTGAGCCATAATTCTCTCAACACAACCGAAGGGTTCAAATTTCACGAATTTCACATTGCAGTTTCTTGATCAACTCTTCAGCACTCACTGGTTCAACCTTTAAAGTGTAGAGTCTCCTTGCCGTACGAAGCTTCAATTTCACAACATCTTTTAATCTCTTGACAGCGCAATATTCAGCACGTTCACTAATCTCGACGAATCTATCTTGATCAAAGATTTCAGACGGCATACTTTCTTGCACACTCAATGCTTTCTTTGGTTACGCCTTGACGTTTTTATCTGTTTTGGTTAAGTAAAGCTAAAAAGCTAAGATATGGAAAAGAAGTACGTGCGAGACAAAAGCAAAGGTTCGACATCTGGAGGCTGTTACACTTACGAATGCTTTTGTCTCATCTGCTCTGCGATTGATGCTGCTTCTTCAAGGATTTTCTGCACGTCTTCTTCTCGTGCTTTCATTTGGATGAAGGCTTGAATGAGGGTCTTTGCGATTTCGGGAGGTAAAAGTTCTTTCAAGCTGATATAAACTTCGGGTGGTTCAAGTTTGCTGTGAACAATATAGTGAATTTTACCTTTTATCACCATTCGCTTTATGACCTTCTTCATCTCTTCTGAAGAGTAGTCGAATTTCTTTACACCGTAGTTGATTAAGTCGCTTTCCCTTGTGTTTCCATATTCATATAAGTATAAGATAATCTTCTTTTCCACTTTCATCTAGTTCCCTCAAAGAACACTTTCTCTTCCTAACCCCTTTATATGCTATTAGCAACTTAATTCTTGCGTGGAATCTCTGCAGAAGTTAGCACATTGCGAAGCGCGGACTTTCTTTTTATGTATATTGTTTGAATTGCCACATACCTTTTTCAGCATCAATTCTTCTCAACATTTCCGAAGCTTTTTCTCTATCTACCGTAAGTAGGAGCTTTGCAACATGCTTGCACAATCTCTTGTTTAGCAATACTCTGCTCCAATCCGCACAGTCGTGCAATATCTCTAACATGGGGTTCATGGTGACCCACGCTAAGTTTGCCTAAGAAGTGGGGCCGGCCGGATTTGAACCAGCGACCTTTACCCGGAAACAGTGCTTAGGCACCGTTCCTACGGGTTTCTCTAACCGCTCCAGAACTTCTTCATCCCATGTGGTCAGCAAACCCGTGCTTTTGCTTCTGGAGCCCGTCGTCATTCCTGTCTAGACTACGGCCCCTTTTTTTAGACATTAGATTAACTGTGAAGGATGAAATATATGCGTTATTCTTTCAACAAGAAAGAGGTTTTATAAAACTTTCCTGTGGGAATAATGCGGCTGTGATTTTTTTAAGGGCTTTTATAGCATATTTTACAGCTTTGCATCTTTGGAACGCCCTAAGAAGTGGTTTTCCAGATTGATTCCATGCGTAAGATTTATAATATGTTAGCGATGATAACTAAACCTTTGTGGGTTTAAAATGGAAATGGAAGAAATAGCACGATGGGCGTACATCGCCTTCGTTGTTATAGCAATTGTAGCAGGACTGGCAGTCGGCTATATGGCCTGGGACGGTCAAGCTATTTCAGATGCTAACGCATATGTCACTTTGATCATGCTAATCTTAGGAATCATTATTGGTATCACAAGCATAACAGCTAAAGAGGTGACTCCGTTTCTTATAGCAACAATTGCTCTGATAGTAGCCAGCAGTGCAAATGTCTGGCTTCCACTGGGCACTATTCATGATCTGCTATACCAATGGGCTTACTACATCCTAAACTATATCGTAGCGTTTGCAGCTCCAGCTGCCGTCATAATTTCGATCAGATCTGTCCTTGCCATAACGAAAGACTAAAGAATAATCTCCCCTTCTCCTTTTTTCTGTTCCAAGTTGGGTCTAAGACAATTAAGAAAATATTTGAGGAACACCAGCCTTCTCTAGGGCTTCACGGTTACACATAAGAAGAATTGGGGCTTCTTTTGAGAGAAAGATCAAGAAGTCTCTATTGTCAGAAGCGAAAAGTTAATGAGCATAGACATAACGTGTATTTTTGGGGTTTGCCGGTCATAGGGTGCGGGACCCACCTGATCTCATTCCGAACTCAGAAGTTAAACTGCGCTCCGTTCCCGGCTGTAGTGTGGTCTTCGGCCACGCGAACCCGGGAAAGCTGGCAGCCCCGTCTAAATTTAGTGTTCCAATTTGGAGTGGAATTACCTAAAACTTATAACTAAGCATTGATCACCTTTTCCAAAAGGTGAGTTTGTGAACCAATTGGCGGGAATGGCAGCTTTACAGAGTCAGATTATGCAAGAACCGTTTGGGGAGTTTTCGTGGATTCTAACCTTGCTCTTCTATGCTTTTTTCTTTGTTTTCATGTTTTATGGACAAAAAATTAACACATACATCATGCTTAGGGAAGTTGAAGGCTCACTTTTCAAACTGAAATACCTTAGGGATGAAGGAAGAAAAATCGTAATAGAAACAATAAAAGAGATTGGAAAGCCGCAAACAGATCCCACGGCTAGAGTTGACAGGTTCTTAGAGTATTTCACAATATCACCTCAAAGCCTAGACCCTGCAGGAATAGTTGGGAAGCTCGAACATATACTGGATGTCAGGGACACGCGTTTCAAGGATGATGTAAAATTGATGGCGCCAGCAACAGACAAAACTCAAGTGAACAATCTTGAAAACACTCTTGAAGCAGCAATGGCTCTAAACTTCATCTACAAAGTGATAAGACACTTTTATTTACTAGGCAAGAAAACGTTAAGTCTCTATATTATAATGCAGATACAAATGATATTGCCCCTTGTCATGCGGGAGGCTGAAGCCTACGCCAGCGCATTAAAAGCCTTCGCAGATGGTCAACCAATAGGCGACGGGGCAGGAGCACTCGTAGCAGCAAAGCTAACGCATGGACACCCGACGAGAAATATAGCGAAAGACTGTGTTGTTGCAGCCGTGCCGATTGAAGGACGAACAGCGTATGTTATTAAAGCTGAAGGACCGGGAGGAAACGTCGGCAAGCCTGGAGAAGCGATAAAAACGGTAGTTGAGGAAAGTGAAGGAGAAATAGCTATGATAATCATGGTAGACGCTGCCTTGAAGCTTGAAGGTGAAGCGGTTGGCGAAGTTGCTGAGGGAGTGGGGGCAGCCATAGGAGGACCTGGTGTAGATCAGTTCAAAATTGAGGAGTCAATCTTAAAATATCGCATTCCAATAAACGCTGTAATAATAAAGGAAGACATTGGAGATGCTGTTTCACCGATGCGCAAAGAGATTTTTGATGCCGTCGACAAGGCTATCGAGAGAATAAAGCAAGTTATTTTAGAGAAAACGAAAGAAGGTGACAGGGTGATTATTGCTGGGGTGGGTAACACCATTGGCATCGGGCAATAGGAGAGTGGCAAAATGAGTAAAAAATCATCATCTGCAACAACCAAAATCTCGTCGTTTGTGTTGCTGGTGATATTCATAACTTTAGCGTTGTCTTTAACAGCCCTTATTCTAGCCATCAGTGCCTTCAGCTCCAACGGAATCGCGGCATATTACCTGTTACTCATAGGATTTTTGGGTGCAGCCTTATCTACGTATGTGCTGTTTCAGACAAGGAAAAGAATAAAACGTTTAAGCATAAAGACTCCGTCCGTAACAACCACAATTGAATGTAGAAAATGCGGTTTCAAGAGCGTCCGAGACTTTCAACGTGGAGACTACATTTTTAGAGAGGTTGACCCATGCCAGAAATGCAACGAAAACATGTTGATAACAGCAATTTACAGGGAAGTTGAAGAGAAAAAGAAAAGAACGCTTTTCTAAGTTAAGATTATACATCCATCTTCAACTATCAATACGGTGTGTTCAGCCTGAGCTACTGGTTTTCCGCTGGCTTCAATGAATATGGGATAGCCCATAAGAGCCTTTGAAGATAAAAGCTCTTGGAAGGCTTCTCTGTAATGTTCTTTCGGCACAACATTTTGTAGCCAACGTTCAGCAAAAGGCAACGTTCTGAAGTTCTCCTCAATGTATTTTAGAAGCCTTTTTGCATAAGGATTCTTTGATGATTTTCGCTTGAGAAATCGGAAGATTGTGACTTCGTCTCCGTTTTTAACTTTGCCTATTGCGTTTGGTAAGGTTACGAATGGTTCGATGGCGTAGACTCCTCCCAGCTTGATTTTTGAAAAAAAGGACATACGCGAAACATTAGGTATGGAGGTGCCGGCGTGAATGAGGTATCTTCCAATTTGGTGCCCAGTCAAGTTTGAGATTGGTTTGAAGCCGCGAGATTTTATGGTTTTTTCGATTATTGCGCCAAGTGTTGAAGTTGAAATTCCTGGATGTATGTTGTTTATTGCTGTTTTCAGGGCTTGTTCCGCCGTTTTTACAAGACTTGTGTATTCTGGGTTGAAGCATATTGTGATTTCGCTGTCTGTTAAATAACCATCCACGTGAACGCCTAGGTCCAACTTAACTATGGATTTCTCTGGAATTCTTTTTTTGTCATTTGGCGGCGACGTGTAGTGTGCTGCTATCTCGTTTATTGAAACATTACATGGAAATGCTGGTTTTCCACCTTTTTTCCGTATTAGGTTCTCAGTTTTTTCGCAAACGTCAATTATGGGCATGCCTTCGCGAACGTAGTGTTTCATTTCTTCACGTGTTTCACGGAGAATTTTCCCAGACAGCTTGAACTTTTGAATAGCGTCTTTGTCAAAACCGTTCATTAACGTCACTTTACTTTATTACGGCTAACAATGTTATACCTTAAAAAGCTTACAATAACCAGCATGACGTAGTTGGTGAAACCTACCAGTTTTAGCTTTATAATAGTTTAGAGTTTGGGCGTGAAAACTTTTGGTTCGAGTGTTGCGAAGTCATTTCCGCCTAAATGAAAAATCATGCTTGCTTTTTCTAAGTCATACTTATTCGTGAACACTTCTTTATTTGCGTAAGCTTCAACTATTTCGCCAACGAAAATTGTGTGGTCTCCAGCCGCGAACTGACTGTGGAGCGTGCACTCTATATGCGCTACGCACTCTTTTATTATGGGTGGTTTCACCTTTTTAGCTGGTAAAGGCGTCAAGCCAGTTTCTTTGAATTTGTCATAGTTTCTGCCGCTTCTTCTACCGCAAAACAATGTTTCTTTCAACATTTCCATTGTTGGGATGTTAACTACAAACTCTTTTGTTTCTTCAATAAGTGTATGAGAGTGTCTTTTTGGTGCGATGCTTATGGCAACGAGTGGCGGGTTAATTGATGCTGGCATAGCCCACGCCAAAGTTATGATGTTCGGTTTTCCATTCTTGCCTACACATGAAACAAGCACTGTATGCATTGGATGAAGAAGCCTATATGATGATGATAAATTGATTTCTGTTTTTTCAGATATCATAGCTTTCCCTCATGTTAGTTTTCGAAATATCGTAGAGTTGCTTAAAATAGTTTGCCAAAAAATTTTTAAACATCGTTATTTAATCACGTTCGTTGGGGAATGCGTTGGACTGGCATTAGCACTTGTTAAAAGTCTCACTGTTTTTGTAGCAGACATGCTCAAACTTAAAAGCATTCTCGAACCTATATGTTCGTCTAACATTAATGAGGAGAAACATTTGCTGCCAAATTCTAGCAAAGAAACAATGCTTGATCCCTTTGGAGCAAGCGTAGTCGCAGATTATGAACGATTGTACAAAGAATTCGGAATTGAACCGTTTAAACCCCTTCTATCAAAGGTACCGAACCCTTCTTTTTACATGCGACGCGGAATAGTCTTCGGGCACCGAGACTTTGAAAGAATATTAAATGCCATGCACAAACATGAAGAATTCGCTGTTTTAAGCGGCATAAAACCCACAGGCGAGTTCCACTTGGGCCACTTGATGACTGCCAAAGAAATCATTTACTTCCAGCAACAAGGCGCTCAAACATTCTACTGCGTTGCCGATATTGAAGGTTACGAAGATAACAAGATTCCGTTCGAGAAAAGTGAAAGAATAGCCGTAGATAACGTTGCAGACATGCTTGCACTAGGACTGGATCCCGAGCGATCATATATTTATCGGCAATCCAAGGAGATTAGAGTTAAAGACTTGGCTATAATCTTTGGAAGAGCCGTAACATTAGCTACTATGAAAGCAATTTACGGTGAACGTCATATAGGTCTATATCTATCGGCTTTGATACAAGCTGGAGACATTCTCCTACCTGAGCTGGAAGAATTCGGTGGACCTAAACCTACCATAATTCCAGTGGGAGTTGACCAAGACCCACACATTCGCTTAACAAGAGACCTTGCCCAAAAATTCCACCGAAAATACAAGTTTATTCCTCCATCCTCAACCTATCACAAGCTTATGAAGGGCTTAGACGGTTCTCCAAAAATGAGCAAGCGACAAATGAACTATTTCACATTACACGACAGCCCAGAAACAATCACACAAAGAATATCCAACGCTTTTACTGGCGGAAGAGCAACCATCAAAGAGCAACGCGAACTCGGTGGAATTCCAGAAATCTGTCCAGTATACGAAATGTGTCTCTTTCACTTCGTTGAAGATGATGATGACATTATAAAAATCTATCATGACTGCAAGACTGGAAAACTATTATGTGGAGAACACAAAAAGCAAACAATCGAAACAGTGCTGAAATTTGTGAAAGAACACCGACGAAAGAAAAAGAAGTTCATCGATAAAGCGCGAGAAGTTCTTCAATTGGAATAGTAGAAGAGAAATAAACTATAAATACCATTTAATTATCTTCCTTACTGTGGTCTAGTGATGCCTCGCCAATTTACATAAAAACACGGATAAATTCTGCACAAAAACCAGCTGGGAACATGCATACTTTTATTAAAACTGAAATAACAACTACGTTATCAAATTCAGCTTATTCCATTCGTGAAGGGAAAAGCCATGGTTGAGCTAAGAGAAAACGAGCATAAAACATTGCTGACAATAGAAAAACTTGGCGGAAAGGCATCAGTAGAACAAATAATGAAAGAAAGCAGGTTGCCCGATACAACGATAATGCGTGCAGCCCTGACATTACAACAGAAAAAAATTGTGGAAATTCTCGAAAAGAAACAAACAATCATAAGGCTTAACGATGAAGGAAAACTCCACGCAAAAAGAGGCTTACCAGAAAGACGCTTAACTAATGCTTTGAAGAAGCTTGGAGAGAAAGGACCGCTCGAAAAGGCTATTGAAAAGGCTGGTTTGGAAAAACAGTTTGTACCAATAGCCTTGGGTTGGATTCAAAGAAAGAAATGGGCAAGCTTGAACACGAAAACAAACACTCTGCAAACACTGGAAAAACCAAAAGTAGGAAATGACGAAAAGTTGCTCAAGCTTCTAGGCGAAAAAGAACAGGCAACGGTT
>JACUTN010000011.1 GCA_014859805.1 Candidatus Bathyarchaeota archaeon | reverse complement strand
GCGGAACATGTATTTAATAACTATGGTGGGAATCAAATCCGCATTAGACATAAGCATGTTTAGCAAGTTTTAAACATGTAGTCCCTATCTTGTTTTAACTGGTGGAAAAAAGTTTGATGAACGAAAAAGCTGGGAAAACATACGCTGGTAAGTGTGTTGATTGTGGTGCATCTCTAGAGTTGTATGAAATTGATTTCAAGAAGGGCAGACGGATTATGCAATGCACTCGTTGCGGCTTGTACCATTTTTATAAGAAGGGTTTCTTTGGTAAGTGGAAGCTTGTAAAGGCTGGTCGTGTTTCGGATTTGTGGAGAAAATCCAAATGATGGGGACAACCCATGCGGCTTTCGCTTTGCTATGCTACTACGTTATTGCTTATTCTGCGGGATTGCCCTTTGACGCACCCATTGTTTTGTTTCTTCTTATTTTTGGAAGCTTGTTGCCTGACATTGACCATCCTAGAGGCTTCCTAGCTAGACAGTCTTACTTGTTCAGGCGAACCTCCAGAGGTATCAGCAAGTTCATTAGACATAGAGGAATTGTTCACAGCCTTTTGGCGGCTTTAATTGCAACAGCCATTGTTTGGGTTATCGCGATTTTTTACCGTTGGGAGACATTGGCTGTGGCGTGCTTTTTCCTAGGTTTTATGTCACATTTGGCTGCAGACTCGCTTAACCCAACTGGAATAAAATGGCTACAACCTTTCAGCAAGGCAAGAGTAAAAGACGGAATAAGAACAGGTTCAATCATAGAAAAATCCCTTTTCCTTCTGATACTCATCGCCATTTCCGTAATTGTCCATATGGTTCATCCTGAATCATTCAGCATATTCTCAGAACAGAGCTCACCATAGGCTTAGTAATTCTCCCTTTTAACATTGAACATCTGACCTTACAAGTTAAACACAGACGCAGTGTAAATGAAACTGAGACTGCTTGAGACAACTTGTCTTCATATGCGAAAGCGTTATGTAGAGATCTTATAAGTCAGTCAGATGAGCTAAGCATGAACAAAATGAAGAGTGTCTCTCAAACCAAAATTATTGACATCACTGAAGTCAGCGAATATGAAAAATATGTTTACAGGTGTCTAGTAGGTCCATTTAGACGATATAAGAAAAGACAAGAATATTTGGAGAAAGCCATCCCGAAAGGGTTTCACAAAAAATTGTTGATTTTTGACGGGGAGATTGTTGGCCAAATAGAGTATGTACCTGCAGAAGTTTCCTATTATCCGATAATGGGTGATAATATAATTGTGATGAATTGTATCTGGGTTTTGAGAAAGGCGAAGGGACACAACTTTGGAAAACTGCTTTTACAAGACATGATAAAAAGCGAAAAAGACTCCGCTGGCTTCGCAACAATAGCCTTAGAAAACCATTGGAGCCCATGGTTTATGAAATGCCAAATGGAAAAGTTAGGCTTTAAACCCCTAGACTCGATTAAGGTTACTCATAAAGCAAAGCATAAAGGACAAGTTTTTAGCATATATCTTATGTGGATGCCAACAACCGAAAACGCAAAACCGCCAAAATGGAAAAAGGAAAAATTCTTAGAAGGGATAACCTTCTGCACCGCACATCCACTCTATCATCCCCAGACATGGAAAGGAAACATATTTGAAGCCAAATAATAGTGATACATGAAAACCATGGGGTATATCCCGCAAACCCTTAAATGGAAATCTACAAAGAGAAAATTGTCAAGATAACATTACGTTTGAAAGCATAGGGCTTAATTCTATTTGGAAAACGCAAAGTAGTCTGAAAATCATTTATGTTGACGGAAAGCCATATAAATCACCATATCGCTGTTCAATTGCAAACTTGGAGAGGCGATAAAGTGCCAAAATGGGGATACTCCATAACGGAAGAAGAATTAGACCCGGAAAAAACCGTTAGGGCAAGCGGACGAGAGCTTAGAGTATCCCCTAAATCAGCCCGAGAAGTGTGCAAAACAATTAAAGGAATGATGCTCACTCGAGCAAAACGTTATCTCAAAGACGTTATGGCCAAGAAGAAACCTGTTCCCTTCAGAAGATTCAAAAAGAAGGGTGGACACCGCCGCGGACTAGAAAAGGCTTATGCAGGCAGGTATCCAGTGAAAGCAGCAAAGCATGTTCTAAAAATACTTGAAGGAGCAGAAGCCAACGCTGAATATAAAGGCTTGGACACAGAAAGACTACGCATAATTCACGCGTCAGCATATCCCGGCATGAAGATTAAGGGATACATGCAAAGAGCCTTTGGAAGAACCAGTCCAAAATTCGAAACCCTATGCCACATTGAAGTAGCGCTGGAAGAACAACCGGAAACAGGAGAGGCAGCATAATGTCAGTTGTCAAACATTTCATATCAGAGTCCATGAAAAAGAATGAAATAGACGAGTTCCTCCAGAAAGAACTTGCAAGGGCGGGTTATGGCGGAGTGAACATATCAAAGACTCCTTTGGGAACGCACATAGTGATTTACGCCATGCGCCCAGGCTTAGTGATAGGTCGAGGCGGGGGAACAATAAGAGAACTCGCAAGAATTTTAGAAGAGAAATTCAATGTTCCAAATCCTCAAATTTCTGTTTCTGAAATGGAGATTCCAGAACTGAACGCTTATGTTGTTGCGTCACGTGTGGCATCAGCTCTACAGAGAGGCATACATTTCAGACGCTCAGGATACTGGGCACTCAACCGAGTTATGGAAGCTGGAGCCCTTGGCGTGGAAATAATCATAAGTGGGAAACTGAGAACCGATAGGTCAAGATATGAAAAATTCAAAACTGGATACTTACCGACTTGTGGAGACATAGCATTAAAATACATGCGAAAAGCCGAAGTTGACGTTCAACTAAAGCCAGGTATGCTTGGTGTGAAAGTTAGGATAATGCCCCCAGATGCAGTATTCCCAGGTAAAACCAAAGTAGCTGAAAGTCTTCCGGAGGAAGAAACGGAAGAAGAAACATCTGAAGAAAAAACTGAAGAAGAACCTAAAGAAACAAGCGGAGAGGAGGCAGCCAAGTAAATGCCAATACTGCGGGTCAAGGAAATGCGTGACATGTCTTCTGAAGCGCGAGTGAAAAGACTAAACGAGCTTAGAACAGAGCTTCTAAGATTAAGAACCATGGTAAAGGCAGGGGGAACAGTAGAGAATCCAGCTAGGATAAAGGAGCTGCGCAAAACAATTGCTCGAATACTAACTATTGAACATGAAGAAAAACTTGGACTTGCAGAAGAGAAGACTAAGGGGAAGAAAAAGAAATGAAGGTAATGCCAAACATAATAAGCTCCGAATTCATCGGAACCGAAGCTAAAGTTGCAAAAAGCAGACATCACGGATACGTGGGAATCTCTGGTAGGATTATAGATGAAACACGAAACACGTTTGTAATTCTACATAAAGGAGAACGAAAAAGAATCATAAAGGATTCAGCTGTTTTTAACTTCAAATTTTCGGACGGAACAATTGTTGAAATTGATGGTAAACTGCTTGTGAGACGACCAGAAGATCGTCTCAAAAAACGTATTAGGAGGCTATGGTAACGTCACTAGTCTTCAAAAAGCCTAAGAAAACATGTAACGATAGAAACTGTCCCTTCCACGGAGACCTCTCAACAAGGGGACGCGTCTTAGAAGGTGTAGTTGTCAGTGCAAAGATGGATAAAACAGTCACAGTCAAACGTGACTATCTTCATTATGTTCCAAAGTTTAAGAGGTATGAGAGAAGACACAGCCGCATCGCATGCCACAACCCACCGTGCATAAACGCAAAAGCAGAAAACCGCGTAAAAATAGCTGAATGCCGCCCGATAAGCAAAACAGTCTCATTCGTCGTCGTTGAAAAACTGGAGGAGAAGTGAAATGGCTGCAAGGGCAAGAATGAGAGCGTTAATTGCCAAAGGAATGATTGGCCAAAAACCAAAAATCTCAAGAGGATTGCCCTGTGGCGCAGTCCTAAAATGTGCAGATAACTCCGGAGCCAAAGAACTAAGGCTGATCCAAGTCATAGGTTATAAAGGACGTCTACGACGTGTTCCATCCGCTGCAATAGGCGATAAAATTACCGTTTCAGTCAGACGTGGAACACCAGACATGAGAAAAAAAGTTTTTCAAGCAGTGGTTGTAAGACAAAGAAAGCCCTACCGAAGGGCTGAGGGCATATGGATTCAATTCGAAGATAATGCGGCAGTAATAATAACTCCGGATGGGGAAATGAAAGGATCAGAAGTTCGTGGACCAGTGGCAAAAGAAGCTGCTGAAAGATGGCCAAGAATAGCAAGTGCCGCAAGCATAATACTGTAGGAGGAAGAACATGCAAGCAATAAAACCTGTGAAGAAACCAACGAAACAGAGAAAAATGCTCTTCCAAGCACCAGACCACATACGCCACAAACATTTCGCAGCACCCCTATCACCAGAGCTAAGAGCCTCACGTGGAGTGAGAGCCATACCAGTCAGAAGTGGAGACGCAGTCCGCATAATGCGGGGGGATCATAAAGGATTCGAAGGAAAGGTCACCCGAATAGACAGAAAAAAATATAGAATTTACGTTGAAGGACTAACGCGAGAAAAAGTTGACGGAACCACAATACTCGTTCCCATCCACCCTTCAAAGGTCATGATAACAAACTTAAATCTTGAAGACAAATGGCGAAAGCAAGTTCTAGAAAGAAAAAGAAAAGCTCTCGCGATTATAGAGGAGGTTGCAGAGAAACCTCCTTCAGAAGAGGTTGCTGAAATAAAAGAAGCTGTAGAAGAGAAAGTACCGAAAAAGAAACCAAAAAGAAGAAAGGTGAAAGTAGTTAGAAAGCCAGCAGAAAAGAAAGTAGAAGAAAAACCGAAAAAACCCAAAAAACGGAAAAAAGCGAAGCGAACCACAAAAAAGAAAACCGAAGAAACTAAAAAAGAAGAGAAGCCCAAAACGAAGAAAACAAGAGCCAAACGTAAAACAACCAAGAAAACCAAAGGAGGAGAATAATTTTGGCTAGAAAAGGAGGATCAACAGGGTTAAAACGTAAACCCGCACCGAAGTTCTGGCCAATACATAGAAAAGAGTTTTTCTGGGTTGTAAAGCCTTCCCCTGGACCACATTCTCTTAAAAACTGCTTACCATTAACCATAATTTTACGTGACATTCTCAAGTTTGCCAAAACAAGAAAAGAGGCTAAAACAATAGTTTCGCAAGGAAAGGTGTATGTGGATGGCAAGATTAGGCGAAAAGACGACTTTCCAGTGGGCTTAATGGATGTTATTTCCATATCAGACATTGACAACTACTTCCGTATAGTGCCCTCCCGTAAGGGCTTAATTCTTCATCCAATCAGTAAAGAAGAATCAAACTTCAAACTGTGCAGAATAGAAAACAAGAAAGTTGTTGAAAACGGGCATGTACAACTCAACCTGCATGATGGCTCAAACATACTGGTGAAGGTTGCCGACTCAAAGAAGCCACAAGAGGACACCTACAAGGCTTTAGACACCGTGAAAATAAACTTGCCAGAAAGACAAATACTTGAACAAGTAAAAATGAAAGAAAACGATTTTGCAATAATAACAAGTGGAAAAAACATCGGAAAACATGGCAAGATAACTGAAATAGAAAAAACGAAGGGAAAGAAGCGTACGAACGCCCTTGTAACAATCGAGGACAAGAAAGGAAACCGTTACCAAACAATATTGAACTTTGTTTTTGCAATAGGCGAAGAACAGCCATTAATATCCATGCCGGAGGCAGCTCAGATTGTCTGAGGATGAGATGCTAAAGAGATGGAAAGAAAATCCCATGCTTAAACCGAAAATCGAAAAGGTTGTCGTTAACATCAGCGTTGGAAAGTCAGGGGAGCCCGTGGAAAAAGCCTCAAAGGTTCTGAAAGATCTAACAGGTCAAAATCCATGTAAGAGAAAGGCTAAGCAAACCATTAGAGATTTCGGAATAAGAAAAGGTGAACCAATAGCATGCATTGTAACGCTTAGAAAACAGAAGGCAACAGATTTCCTGAAAAAAGTTTTGCCCGTTGTTGAGAATAGAATCTCTGAGAATTGCTTCGACAAATATGGCAATTTCTCCTTTGGCATAAAAGAACACATTGAAATTCCAGGGGTAAAATATGAACCTGAAATTGGCATATTCGGCATGAATGTCTGCGTGTCTCTCAGCCGCCCTGGATATCGAGTGAAAAAAAGGCGGAGAGAGAAAGGGAAAATCGGTTCAAAACATATGTTAACACTTGAAGAAGCTATGGTGTTCGTTAAAGATGCCTTGGGAGTCGAGGTAATATAGTTTTTGGAGCGATGGGTATGGGCAAAAAGAAACCTAAAAAGGAAAGAAAATATGGCAAGGGAACAAGACAGTGTGTTAGATGTGGGTCTTATGGGCCTGTTATTCGACGCTACAATTTATATTTATGTCGGCAATGTTTTAGAGAGGTAGCCGTAAAACTCGGTTTCAAAAAGTATGAGTAACGAGGAAGTTAAGATGGATACTTTGGCAAACGGTTTAACAACAATCATAAACAACGAGATGCGCAACAAACGTGAGTGCTTAATTAGTCCAGCCTCTAAACTTTTGGGCAGAGTTTTAAGGGTTATGCAGTTAAACGGTTACATTGGAGAATTCGAATTCATTGATGACAGTCGCTCCGGAAAGTTTAGGGTCCAACTCTTGGGAAGAATAAACAAATGCGGAGCCATCAGACCGCGCTTTCCAGTCAAAGTAGACGAATTTGAAGAATGGGAGAAGAAATTCCTTCCATCAAGAGACGTTGGCATACTAGTTGTCTCAACTCCGAAGGGAGTGCTGTCTCACAAAGAGGCGAAGGAAAAACACATCGGAGGTAGGCTGTTAGCACTCGCTTATTAGAAAAGGTGCCTTTGATGCGAGCCATAGAAGTCTCAAAAACTATTCAGATTCCAGATGACGTAGAGGTTTCAGTAGAAGGACGGAGAGTCACGGTTAAAGGTCAAAAGGGAACATTAACCCGTGACTTTTCTCACGCTCCAATCTCAATTAAAGTCGAAGGAAAAACCATTCGTGTTTGGGTTGAGTGGCCAAGGAAAAAAGAGGCAGCCCTCGTAGGCACCCTTCATTCACATATCCAGAACATGATTACCGGAGTTAGGAAGGGCTTCACATACAAATTGAAAATAGTTTTCTCACACTTTCCAATATCAGTTAAAGTTAAAGATAAAACCATTCTAATTGACAATTTCACAGGTGAACGAAGCCCAAGAAAACTCAGAATAATGGGCGATTCCCAAGTTAAGGTTCAAACCGAGGACATAATCGTTCAAGGCATAGATCTCGAAGATGTAAGCCAAACAGCAGCAAACATTGAACAAGGCACCAAGGTGAAAAGAAAAGACCCACGTGTCTTCTTAGACGGCATATACGTTAACGAAAGAGGCGAGGGGATGGAAGAATGACAGAACAAGACAAAGCTGCTTTGGAAAGGGCATTGAAACTGAGGACCCGCATAAAAAAGAAGAAACCTAAATTTGTTAGGCAGGAAAGCTGGCGGTACAAACGCTTGAAGGAAAGCTGGCGTAGACCAAGAGGAATAGACAACAAGATGAGAAGGAAAATTAAGGGCTGGCCGCCCACCGTAAGCGTTGGATACAGAGGGCCAAAAGCCGCAAGGGATCTTCACCCATCAGGTTACAATGACGTTTTAGTACATAATACTGAAGAACTTGAAAAGATCAACCCTGAAACTCAAGCCATAAGAATCGCACACACGGTTGGTAAAAGAAAAAGAGCTAAAATTCTTGTTGAAGCAAGAAAAAGGAAGATAAAAATTCTGAATTTCAAAGAAGCTGAGGAAGTAGTTAGAGAAGAAGAAAAGGAGACCGTGGAAGAAGAGGAACCCAAGGAAAAGGAAGAAGAGAAGAAAGTATCAGAAAAAGAAAAAATAAGACGCAAACAGAAGAAGAGCAAAAAACGTAAAAGGAGGACAGAAAAACGATGACAGGTCTTACAAGTCAACGACGTCTAGCAGCACAAATACTGAAAATTGGACAGAATCGTGTGTGGATAGATCCTGAAAGGATAGATGACGTGGAAGTAGCCATAACTAGAGAAGAGATCCGAAAACTAATTCATGAAGGCGTCGTTAAACGGCTTCCAGAAAAAGGTGTAAGCCGCGCAAGGGCACGGATTTTACATGAAAAGAAAAAGAAAGGACGAAGGCGCGGGCCAGGCAGCAGAACCAGTTCGTTGCACGCAAAAATATCGAAGAAAGAGGCTTGGATGAAGAAGATTCGACCCTTGAGAAAGAGGCTCCGTGAACTAAAAACCAATAGAATAATCACTGTAAACACGTATCGGAAGATGTACAAGATGTCGAGTAGCGGAAGGTTTGATTCCATTGCCGACATGGAGCGTTACTTGAAGGCGCACGAACTTTGGAGGAAACGCTGATGGCGAAGGGACCACGCTATTGTGTTCCATTCCGAAGAAGAAGAGAGGGAAAAACAGATTACAAAGCAAGAAAAGCATTGTTGCTATCCGGAAAACCACGCTTAGTAGTCCGCGGTTCACTCAAACACATGATAGTGCAAATAATTGTGGCTAAACCTCACGGAGACGAGGTCATAGTTTCAGCACATAGTAAGGAGCTAACTAGAAAGTACGGGTGGAAAGCTTCGGGAGGAAACATTTCAGCATGTTACCTAACTGGTCTTCTCTGCGGATTAAAAGCCAAAGGTGTGAAGGAAGCAGTTTTAGATATAGGACTACATTCCTCTACAAAGAATCGTGTTTTTGCGGCGCTGAAGGGTGTTTTAGACGCTGGAGTAAATGTGCCCTATAGTGAAGAGAAGCTCCCCAATGAAGAAAGAATAAAGGGCGAGCACATTGCAGAATATGCAAAAATTTTAGCTTCTAACCCTGAAGAATATCAAACTAAATTTTCGAAATACTTGCAGCAAAAACTGCATCCAGAAAAATTTCCTAAGCATTTTGCGAAAGTTAAAAAAGCGATAACTGCTTCGTTCAGTGGAGGTAAAAAGGCTTGAGACGTTCAAGAAGAAGGTATTCAAGAAGGCGTTCAAGACCATCAGAAAACCTTGAAGAGTGGGTTCCTAGAACACGCCTTGGCAAGATGATACAAGAGGGTAGAATTGCATCCATTCAAGAAATTTTTATGGAAGGCTTAAGGATACGTGAACCGCAAATTGTTGATGCTTTACTTCCAGACCTTCAAGAAGAGGTCATAAACATAAATCTAGTTCAAAAACAGACAGATGCTGGTGAAAAATCAAGGTTTAAGGCAATAGTTGCCGTTGGAAACAGGGACGGCTACATTGGCTTAGGGTCTGGAAAAACAAGCCAGGTGCGAGCAGCCATAGAAAAGGCTGCCGTAGATGCTCGTCTAAACATAGTTCCAGTTAGGAGGGGCTGTGGAAGCTGGGAATGCGGCTGTGGAAGACCACATTCAGTCCAGTTCCTAGTTGAAGGAAAATGCAGTGGCGTAAGAATCGCTATTCTTCCCGGACCGAGAGGTTTAGGTCTTGTAGCAAGCGAGGTCGCAAAGGTCATCCTCGGACTTGCTGGCATAAAAGACTGCTGGACGCGAAGTTACGGCTCAACGAGAACTGTTCCATCTTTTGCATATGCGGTTTTCGACGCGTTGAAGAAAAGCTACAGTCTCATAACTCCTGCGGATTGGGTGAGGTAAGTGGGTCAGGAAGCGAAAGAACGTAAATGCATAGTGGCTGTACGAATCCGCGGAGCAATTAGAGCGTCACGGGAAGTCAGGGAAACCCTTCAGATGCTTAATTTGACACGAAATAACTTTGCGGTTTTGGTTGATAACCGTCCTGCATTCCTTGGGATGTTGAAAACAGCGCAGAATTTCATCACTTGGGGTGAAGCCTCAAAGGAAACCGTGAACATGATAATAAAGGAAAGGGCAAGACTTGCTGGGAACAAGAAGCCAACAGATGAGTATGCACAAAAAAACGGTTACGAATCCTTGGAAGAGCTTGCAGAAGCAATATTTAACTGCCATATTGAATACTGGAAACTTCCGAATGTGAAACCAGTCTTTAGGTTGCATCCGCCAACCAAGGGCTTCAAGGGAAAGGTGAAAAAGGCCTATGGCATGGGCGGCGAGCTTGGGTATCGTGGAGAAAAAATCAATGAACTGATAAAACGGATGACCTGAACTGTAATTTTGAACACTTTTGTTTGCGATACATTTTATAGTCACCTTTTAAATGCCATGTTATTCGAGGAGAAGGCAGTTTGAGCGCGAAATGGCGGAGATATAAAAAACGTTCAAAACGATTTCACATCTCTAGAGACTTCAATAAAGCTAAAGATAAGAAAATTGATCAGCCATTCCGAATTAATTATCTACGGATTAAAAGAGGAACATACCCCTACAAACACAGCCTTCTGAACACTTATAGAGGAAGAAAGTGGAAGGCGCCCAAACCTCTAATCGATGTTCTTGAGGAAAAGAATAAAATAATAATTGTTGCCGAATTCGCTGGTTTCAAAAGGGAAAATCTAAAAATCCATATAAAAAATCAACGATTAATCTTGTCTGCTGAGGCTTCAGATCGGAAATACCATAAAAGTTTAAATCTTCCCAAAAGAGTGATTCCAAGCACCATGTGCACATCATATAAGAACGGTGTGCTTGAAATTGAATTTGAAAAGGCTGTTAAGGAAAAAGCCATCGACAAGGTAGTTGGCTGAAGATGCCGCATAAACTTCGAAAGATCAGAAAGCAACGTGGTTCAAGAACTCATGGCTGGGGCAGAGTGGGGCAGCACAGAGCAGGAGGATCAAGAGGGGGACATGGAAAGGCAGGGTTCCATAAACATAAATGGTCCTACGTGATAAAATATGAACCAGACTACTTCGGAAAAAAGGGTTTTACCTCACCCAAAAGTGTCAGACGAAAAGTGAATGTTATAAATGTTGGAGTACTCGACGAAATGGCTGAAAAGCTGTCAACAAGAATGGAAAAAGACAAATTCTTCATAGACCTAGAAAGCTTCGGCTACACAAAACTTCTCGGCACAGGCAATGTTACAAAACCACTGATTGTAAAGGTGTCGTCTTGTTCAAGTTCTGCGACTGAAAAGATAAAAGAAGCTGGTGGACAAATCCTAATAAAATCTGAAGAGTTGGAAAGTAGCGGATAACCCATGGCTGGCAGATTCCTAAACCTATTTAAACCCATTGCTAGGTTCTTACCGGAAATTAAGACTCCAGAACGCAAAGTAGGATTTAACGAAAAACTTTTCTGGACGGCAATAGTGCTCGTTGTCTACTTGGTAATGACTGAAGTTTCCCTCTACGGCGTTGAAAGCGGGCCCATGGGAGAGCTTGCTGCTCTCCGAATAATTTTTGCTTCCAGCCGTGGAAGCCTCATGGAGCTTGGAATAGGTCCAATAGTCACAGCAGGAATAATACTGCAGCTCTTGGTTGGCTCCGACATGATAGAAGCCGACATGTCACGCCCTGAGGATAGAGGCTTATTCACAACTGCCAGCAAGGTCTTCTCTATAGTTCTCACAGGGGTTCAGGCATCTGCGTACATAATTGGTGGAATGTATGGAAGCATACCGGGTACAGCAGCAATAATTGTTTTTCTACAACTCTTAGCAGCAGGAATGATCGTACTGTTGTTGGATGAGCTTGTACAAAAGGGTTGGGGGTTCGGCAGTGGAATAAGCTTGTTCATCATGGGTGGTGTTGCACAGCAAATCTTCTGGCAATGTTTTTCTCCGGGAACTGGCCTATTCGTTGGGAGTCTCTCAACGGCGTTAGCTAATAACGAATTAACATCATGGATTTTTGGAAGGGGTGCATATCCGTCCCTAATTGGATTCATAGCTACAATCGCCACTTTTCTAGTAATCATATACCTTGAGGGAGTGAGAGTTGAATTACCGTTGTCATATGCTGGTTACAGAGGTTTCCGCAGTCGATATCCAATAAAACTTTTATACGTATCTAACCTTCCAGTAATTTTTGCATCAGCTCTTTTCGCTAACGTATATTTCTTTTCACAAATTTTCTGGAACATGTACAATCAGAACAACACGAACTTTTGGCTTAACCTTTTGGGACGATTTGAATGGATTACCCCTGCGGGAGGTGGGGAACAAAGCCTTCAACCCATAGGAGGGCTTGTGTATTATGTGCTTTCGCCACGCAGTCTCACAGGTGTCATGGAAGACCCCTTGAAGGCTTTTGCCTATCTTGGGATTCTTGTTGCTTTTTGTGTTGTCTTTTCGCTTACATGGCTTGAGGTTGGCGGCCTAGACGCGTCAACCGTGGCTGGACAACTCGTAGGTGCGGGCATGCAGATTCCAGGGTATAGGCGATCTGGAAGGGCTGTTGAATCCGTTCTTAAACGTTACATTCCTGTAGTTACAATTCTTGGCGGAATAGTTGTGGGGTTGGTTGCTGGCGTCTCAGACTTTTTCGGAGTTTTCGGTTCAGGAATGGGCATTCTGCTTTCTGTTGGAATAATTTATCAGTACTATGAAATATTAATGCGGGAAAAAGCCGCTGAAATGTACCCCGCTTTCAGAAAAATATTCGGAGGCTAAAAAAGTGAACAAAACAATTATAGTTACCAGTATAATATTGAAAGCCTTAGAGGTTATGTAGAATGCTCCCAGAGTTCTTGTTGGACCCCCCTTCTTCCACGATTTTCATTTTTTCATTAGCAGCTGCTATTTCCTTACTGACCTCACTAGCGAATCGCCTTTTAACTAACCCAGAAAAATCAAAGGCTTGGAGAAAGGAAATTTCAGAATGGAATACAGAGTTGCGCAAAGCTCAACGTGATGGAGACAAAAAACGTACAGAGAAACTCATGAAGAAGCAAAAGCAGATTATGCAGCTTCAATCCAAGATGATGTGGCAATCAATGAAAGTAATGTTACTATTTATCGTTCCCCTACTCTTAATGTGGCAAATGTTAGGTGGAGAGTATGGAGCAAGAGTGATTGCTTTTTTTCCAGGATTAAGCGATAACTCTGGAGTAATTACCATTCCACTAATAGGGATGCAGTTTTCCTCTCTCATTTGGTGGTACATGTTATGCTCTTTCTTTTTCGGCACAACATTTTCGCATTTGTTTGGACTGATAAGCGTGGAGTAATAAGAAATGCCCAGACCTAGTCAACGTACAAGAAGCAAAAAACGTGTTCACAAAACTTTGCCAGGCGGCAACAAAACAATTCATTACAAGCGTGAAGTTACGTCTTCACAACATTGTCATCTTTGCGGTCGACCAATAGGCGGAATCCCCCATCTTTCAACATCGGAAACACGCAAACTAAATCGAACCAAAAGAAGAATTTGTCGTCCCTATGGGGGACAATTATGCTCCAACTGCCTTAAAAACCTCTTGAAACAGGCTGCAAGAACTCTCTAAAACTAGGTTGAGGTTTTCCAAAACAATGGTTAAAGAATCCATAGTAATCTGTATTTGTGGAATGGCGGGAACTGGAAAAAGCACGCTAGCAAAAAGACTGGCGAAAAGATACGGGTTCAAATATTATTCGGGAGGAGACGCGTTAAAAGCTTTAGCCATAGACGAAGGGTACAAACCGCTTGAACGCGGATGGTGGGAAAGCAAAGAGGGAATGCGTTTTCTGGAAAGGAGAAGTGAAGACCCAAAATTTGACGAGACTGTTGACAAAAAACTTCTGGAACTGGCACGGCAAGGAAATATAGTCTTAGACAGTTGGACAATGCCGTGGCTTCTCGAAGAAGGCTTCAAGATCTTGTTGGAGGCTTCTCCAGAGAAGAGGGCGGAGAGAATAGCTAGAAGAGACGGGATGAGCGTCAAAGAAGCCTTAAAGGCATTGAAGAGCAAGGAGGAAAAGACAAAGGCCATCTATAAGAAGCTTTATGGTTTCAGTTTAGGAGAAGATTTCACGCCCTTCTATTTGATATTGGATACAAACAACTTGGATGGAGAGGAGGTTTTTCATATTTTGTGCTTGGTGATGGATAACATTGTTCTAGAATCTTCTAAAGATTGCTGAAAATGCTTCATGAAGACTCCAGATCATTCTTTTAATTTCTAGTTTACCGAAATCTTATATCTCTTATTTTCTATATAATTGTTCTATAATTAACTTCTATAAGTAAATAGAGGGAGAAAGGCTTTGCTTAGGGAAAATGCGTTAAGAGTTAAACATTCAATCCTCGGATTTTCCGTTGGAGCAATCTCTTCGTACCTGTTGTTGTCTTCTCCATACATCAGCGACGAATCAACACTTATGCTTTTAATTTTTAATCTTCTCTTCGTCTCTCTAATCTTTCCATTAAATGGAACATTGACAACGAAGACATGCATGCTATTAGTAGGCAACGTAATTGTTTTTTTTTGGAGCAATCTTTTCTCATTATTTGCTCACGCTGCTACTTACTACTTTGGAGCAATCTTCAGTGCTCTGTATATAATTCTGAATCCTCTGATAAATTTTGTTTGGATTGTTTCATTCTGGTCCGTAAGTTTGTCAGTTTTAGCTAACTCTGAAAAAAGAAAAAGCGAGGCTGAACCTTGATAATTGAATTTTTGGAGGCACAATTCCTAATTTTAACGGCTCTAATGATAGTCTATCTTGTCCGCCATTACGTTTTCACTATAGCGGTTCTTAACAACACTTACAAAGGTAAAAAAGCTGGTGTCAGAAGAAAAGCAACCTATGAGCCTATAGTATCAATTCTTATTCCAGCACGTAATGAAGAACAGGTGATTGGAAGAATGCTTCAAAGAATGACTGAATTAACCTATTCAAAAAATAAAATGCAAATAATAGTTATAGACGATGCTTCAATGGATAACACAGGAAAAATAGTTGAAGAATATGCAAAAAATCATGGTTACATCAAGGTTATACATAGGGTCCCAAAGGAATGGGGCAAAGTAAAAGCATCAGCTTTAAACGCCGGACTAAAATACGCAAAAGGCGATATTATAATATGTTTCGACGCAGATTACTATCCACAAGTGGACATTATAGAAAAACTTGTAACGGAGTTCGTTGACCCGAAAGTGGGAGGAGTGCAAGGTAGAGTCACAGTGTTAAATGAACCTCAAAACATTGTAACAAGACTTGTGGCACTAGAAAGAGTGGGCGGATATCGCATCGACCAACAAGCGCGAGATACACTGGGATTAATTCCACAGCTCGGAGGAACAGCAGTCGCAATTAGGCGCAAACTATTAGAATCCTTAGATGGATGGGACGAATCCATCCTAGCGGAAGATACGGATTTAACCTTTCGTGTTTGTCTTGCTGGTTATAAGATTCGGTATGTCAATGACGCAGAATGCTATGAAGAAGCCGTTGAAAACTGGCGCGCCTATTGGAAACAAAGATGTAGATGGGCTAAGGGGCATATGCAATGCGCATTCAAACATTCACTAAAAGTTTTAAACAGCAATAACTTACTGCTAAAAGAGAAAATCGATGGATTACTTTTGTTAAACGTGTATTTTATGCCCATCCTCGTTTGGATTTCCTGGATCATAAGCGTTTTACTATTCTTCTCTGGACTACCACAATGGTTTAACGCCCTTTTGACATCCACACCAATCTTCTTTTACAGTTTTGTTGGAAATTTTGCCCCGTTTTTTGAAGTGGGGATAGGCGCCTACTTAGACGGCAGAACACGAGCATGTTGGCTGATTCCGCTACTAATCCTCACGTTCTTATATAATATCGTGATATGCACCAAAGCCTTTACAGATTTGCTGATATCCAAAATCTTTGGAAAACGCATCATCACATGGGATAAAACTATCCACTCCGGAAGTGGAAATAGTTATATTATGAAATAGCGCAAACTATTTCAACGAAAAGATAATGATTCCGAATCCGACCCCAACAACCTTCATCATGCTAGTTTTCGGAGTCTCAACCTTCATCTTCATCATGCTTTTACCTGCTTTTCTTGAACTGAAAAAACCGAAGGACGCTGGACCAAGAACAATAATGAATAACATTATTGCCATACCACAGCTTCCAACAATTATGGAAGATGAAAAGATCGTGTTAGATCAAGCACTTCGTCAAAAAATAGCGAATATCATTGCCTTTTTGCCAAACTTAGAGGCGTAACGCTGTTTTTCTTCAAAAATAGTTTCGCGTTTTTCCATTGTTCTTGTGCTATCTGGAAGTTGCCGATGACAGTTCCATGAAT
>JACUTN010000142.1 GCA_014859805.1 Candidatus Bathyarchaeota archaeon | reverse complement strand
ACCTTACACGTGTCAAAAGGAGAATAAATAACATGACAGGCTCACAAGACGAAAGAAAACCAACAGTAGAAGAGTTATTAGCCAAAGCTAAAAAACCAGCACAGTTGGCTTCACCACTGCACAGATTTTATGAAGGAAAAGTTCAAACAATGCCGAAATGCTCAATCAAAAGCGCAGATGATTTTGCAATATGGTACACACCAGGCGTAGCGACTCCATGCAAAGAAATCCAAGCAGACCCAGACAAATCCTTCGAACTTACAAACCGCTGGAACTACGTGGCAGTAGTATCAGATGGCACGCGTGTTTTAGGCTTAGGAGACATAGGTCCAGAAGCAGCCATGCCAGTAATGGAAGGAAAAGCCTTACTATTCAAATATTTAGGCGGAGTTGACGCCTTCCCAATATGCCTAAAAACAAAAGACCCTGAAGAAATAATCAGAACATGCGAACTCATTGAACCATCCTTCGGAGGAATAAACCTAGAAGACATAGCCAAGCCGAAATGTTTCCACGTGCTAGAAAAAGCAAGAGAAAAGCTGCAGATTCCAGTCTGGCACGATGACCAGCAAGGAACAGCCACAGTGATATTGGCAGGCTTGATGAACGCTTTCAAATTAGTCGGCAAAAACCCCAAACAAAGCCTAATAACCCTAGTGGGTGTGGGTGGAGCAAACACAAGAACAGCCTACGTCCTAATGAGATGGGGAATAAAACCAGGCAACATGATAATGGTTGATTCAAAAGGCATACTACATCCAGGCAGAACAGACATAAAAAAAGAAGAAAATCCGTGGAAATATGACCTAGCTCAAAAAACAAACGCTGAAGGAAGAACAGGCACCATAGCAGAAGCCTTCAAAGACGTAGACGCAGTAGTAGCAGCATCCAAGCCAGGACCAGGCACAATACGGAAAGAATGGGTAGCCACGATGGCAGACGACTCCATAATTTTCGCTTGTGCAAACCCAATCCCAGAAATATGGCCATGGGAGGCAAAAGAAGCTGGAGCTCGCATCATAGCTACAGGCAGAAGCGACTTTCCAAACCAAGTTAATAACAGTCTAGGGTTTCCAGCGATCTTCCGCGGTGTCTTGGATGTTAGAGCGAAAACCGTGACAGACGACATGTGCATAGCAGCAGCCCAAGAACTAGCGAAATTTGCAGAAGAAAGGGGAATGAACGAGAACGATATTCTACCGAGAATGGAGGAATGGGAGGTCTATCCACGTGAAGCAGTGGCATGCGCACTAAAATCTATAGAGCAAGGCGTGGCAAGAATGAAACCAAGCAGACAAGAGCTGTATGAAAGGGCTGTGGCAATAATAAAAAACGCTAGAGAATCCGTGAAACTGTTGATGAAGGAAGGACTAGTAAAGCAGCCGCCGCCAGAGGAAGAACTGCTAAAGAAATAATCAGATCGAAGGGGAATAACCATAAAAATGCCAAATTTCCGCGTTTTTATCAGAAAAAGTTCAGAAAATTATTTAAACTCTTCCATAGAACAATAGATGGAGTTAAGGAGAAAAACGATATGCGTTCAGATTATGCCCTCTACACGGTGGCAATAATATTCTTCATCTTAACAGCAACAACTGCTTTTATGCTAAAAGAAGCAGAGCCCGAAAGAAATTTGTGGGTTGTAACAACAACTGTTCTAGGGCTCCTCTTCGTTGGACTAGGCTATTCCCAAAGACCAAAAATCACAGAAACTGAGCCGCAACCCATGCCAGCTCCAACCACCCCAATAACGATTACGAAAGAAGAAACTGTAACAGAGACTGCACCTGCTGTGGCGCCACTTACAGAGGTCAAAGGCATAGGAGAAAAGCGGGCGGAACAACTCAAAGGCTTAGGCATCAACACTATAGAAGACTTAGCTAAGGCTTCAGCCAAGGAATTAGCTAGTGAATTGAAGATCTCCCCGAAAATCACTGAAAAATGGATTGGAAACGCAGAGAAGCTTACTGAAAAATCTTAGAAAGCCTGGCTTCACGAAAAGTTCAGATTTGCACGCTTAAGATTCTTACTATTCTCCTTCTTTCCAGCCTTCTTAAAGCATCCAAGAATTCATTCTTCTTTTTGCCAGTTACCTTGAAATTATGAATCATATCATTTACGGTCATTTGAGGTTTCCCGAATCCCTTGGTTCTCCTGTTGAGATGGCCCACTATTGACCGTTCCAATTTTCCACATTTCCATGTGGTATTGCGGATAAGAACTACAATTGCTCTGATAAGCCCTTGTGTTTCACTAGTTTTCCTGCCAGTCAAGATTTCTCCACTACTTAACAGTTTGTTATCCAACAATTTAGAGTTTACGTCTCCAAATGGTTGGGACTACTAAAGTTTAAATGGAAAGGCATGTTAAAAGATGAGTTGGAGATAAAAAATGTTGAAGGGACAGATTGGAAGAATTTGTTTTTTCCGTATATTTGAAGGTGAAGATTTGGCTGAAGCTGTTAAGAAAAGGGTTGAGGAAAGTGGAATAAAAGCGGGGATTTTCATCTTGATTGGAAGTTTGAAAAATGTGATTATAGGATATTACAAGGAAGGACAATATATGCCCATAGAATTGGATGGTCCGTTGGAAATTGTTTCATGCATGGGGAACATAGCAGTTAATGAGAAAGGCGAAATAATGATTCAT
>JACUTN010000141.1 GCA_014859805.1 Candidatus Bathyarchaeota archaeon | reverse complement strand
CAGGTCCTTAATACGTGCAACACCATCTAAACTCTCAATGTAAGATGCAACACTCTTCGGAACAAGATCTCTCCATTCTTCGTCTTCTCGAATTCTACGTCTAATTTCTGAACCCGAATACAACTCCTGACGATAGAGGCGTATGGGCTCTACTCTATACCCTTTCTCCTTAAAGGCTCTAACAGTCACAGCTTCATTAGAGAAGACAACATCAAAATAGCCTACCAGCGAAACAACCCACGAAACCCAGACAAGAGGCCGATGCAAATCAGGTACTGGCACAATCAAATACTTAGCCGGATCAACCTTAGCCTCGTTCAACGCCAACCTTATCATGGTCAACCGTTCACCACCAGTAAAAGGATTCAATAAATCAAAACCGTATTGAGCACTTCCAATCGCAATCACAAGCTCTTCAGCCTTGCCGACAATATCTTTTATTGCTTTCAAATGACCCAAGTGGAAAGGTTGAAATCGACCTACGTATAACGCTCTTTTGAATTCATAAGTCTCCATCTTTTCCACCACGAACTACCATAAGCTATAGTTATCATTTTGAAGATTTGGCTTTTGTGTCTTAAAGGTAATAAAGCGTAACTTTGTCTCCGACTCTTGTTTGGGAGTTTTCTGCGGCATTACCTTGGTTTACGGAGATCTCTAGAAAGTTGTGGCTTCCGATGATGGCTAGTGGTTGCTGCGCCTTGACTTCTGAATAAGCTTTGCAGAGTTTCAGCTTTAGCCTAGTGTTTTTGATCTTAAGGTTCACTGTCTTCTTTGTGCCCATTAATTCAAGGTCTTTGTCTCTGAGGTTTGTGATTATGTTTCCGAAACCATCTACATGTATTATTTCGCCTGTCAGTGTCGTCTTTGTCTTAGTTATTTTCGCAAATTTCGGCGTTACGATTTTGCTTATTTCGGGTCCAAACTCGGGCGGTGATATCCCATTTGCAAGGTAAGCGGCTGCAGGAGCAAAAATGTCTCTTCCATGAAACGTGTTAGAAATTCTTGTAAGCATAAACTTCGGGTTCTCTATCCTGTAAATGTGCTTTATGCCTTGACTTTTTGCTGCCAAGGCTAGTACGCCGTTGTCTGGTCCAATAAAACAGCTATTCTTTGCTTGTATAAGTATGGCTTTACGTTTTGTTCCCACACCCGGGTCTATAACAGCCATGTGAATTGTGCCTTTCGGAAAATATGGACAAGCAGCAGCTAGTGTGTATGCACCCATTCGTATGTTGAATTTTTCTACGCAATGCGTAATGTCAACGATTTTTGTTTTTGGGCTTATACTCAGTACGACAGCCTTCATCTCTGCTACATACGGGTCTTTCAATCCAAAATCCGTTGTTAAAGTAATTATCTTGGTTGGCATGTTTGCTTCAATAAGTGTATTCTTCTTCTTGTGTGTTTTCCTCTACCTCAACCCATTCTACTTGTTGCACGTTTTCATCCGCCTCAGCAGCATCATTCAGATAGGCATTCGTAACGTTTTCGATTTTTTCCTTCTTCTTTTGTTTTCTCCTAGAGTTAATGTCAAACCCCAGCATCAAGAGATAAGGCAAGGACAAATAACCTAAAGCAAGAAAAGGATTATGGAATAAGGCTTCTAAACTGAATATTTGACCGATTGATCTGTTTTGATAAGTAGTTATGATGTCTTGGACAATGAAAGCCGAGAACGTTAAGGTTAGGCAAACAAAGAACTGAACAAGTACCCCTCTTCCTTTTCCAAGAATAACAGACGGTATGGCAGAAGATAAGAGAAAAACCCACGCGAAAGCATGAATAAAAACTAGCATGTCCATTCTAGAAACCAGCCAAGCACATACTGAAGGCCAAAACAAGTTGATGGAATCCGTAACGGTTATGACTGCTGTTTGAGTGAACAATTGGTAACTAACCATTAAAGTCCAAGCAACAGAGATGTACAGAGGCGTAACTACCGCTACTTTTCCCAAACTCGTTCCCCTAAACTTACTTATTGAATTGTCTCCTATCTTAAGCTTTACGCTACAATACTCTCTATCCGGAAACCATATCAGACAGCGAAAACGAAATAAGTCAACATCATTCCATAAACTCCAAAACCAGACGCGCCACACAGAAGGATTGCAAACTATGCAAGTAGGCAGAAAACTAACAGCTAAAGAAATCGCTCTGCTCATATGTTTTACAGCTTTGTACACGTATTTCTCTTTCATACCAGCCTTCCCAATAGTCGGCTTACCAAGCAAAGCCATAACTCTAGCCGCAATCGCAGCACCAATAATTGGAATAATTCTTGGACCATACCTTGGCATGTTGTCCACACTTCTAGGCGGAGCAGTCGCGTCTTCCGCAGGACATTTCTCCCCACTGAGTTTTGTAGCTGGCATCGTTACAGCAGTTTTCGCTGGCACACTATACGAAAACAAACGAAGCGTTTCCGCCTTCGTGTATTTCTCACTTTTATTCCTTTTTGGATTCTATCCCTTCGTCGGCCCAGTTTGGCTCTATTCACCCTTCATGTGGTTTCAGATAATTGGCTTTCTAATTTTGGTTTCCCCTCTACAGTCTATGGCTTCAAAGAACATGCGAAACCCTAACAACAGTTCAAAGCTTTTCTCCGCATTTTTCACAGTTTTTCTGACATCCACATTGGCTGGTCAAAT
>JACUTN010000140.1 GCA_014859805.1 Candidatus Bathyarchaeota archaeon | reverse complement strand
TTGTTTTCACTAGGATAAAAAAACATGGAAAAAATGTTTTTTATGGTAAAAGATGTTAGTTTGAACTAATATCTTCTTCTCGGGGGTCTTCTTTTTTGCCAACATTCTCGACAGTAAACAGGCCTACTCGGGTCAGGCTTGAATGGAACTTCACATTCCTTCCCACAATCAGCACAGACTGCCTTGTACATCGTTCTATCAGACATTACTACTTCATCTCCTTGCATTTCATGTGCAAAACGGCTTATTGCACAACGAAGCTATTCCATACTAGTCTCTTATAAACTTGCCCCTCCAAAACATGCACATGAATTTTACGAAAATCAAAGCTTAATTACGAAAACGCCTTTTATTGTGGCAAAGGTGGAAAAACTTGAATGCAGACGTAAAATTTGAGGAACTTAAAAAAGAAATGTTCGACAAATTCTTCGAGAAGAACCCTCACTTCGCGAGTTACTTGGGTCTCCATGACCCCTACGACTATTTGCTTCCGAAAGGCGACACCGCACACGAGCTTGAAAACCTGAAACTGCTTGAAGAAGCTACTAAACGCATGAAAGAAACAGTAGACTACAACGGTTTGAACGACGCTAACAAGATAGACTGGCAAGTAATAGAGAAGGCTCTTGAAATGGGCAAATTCGATTTTCACGAACGCCGCATGCACGAACTAAACCCAGACGCCTTCTACGAAGTTGGCGGCCTCTTCTTTGACATGATCACCAAAGATTATGCACCTCTAGAGAAGCGAATCGACGCCATCATAGCAAGACTAGAAAAACTCCCAAAATACATGAAGGAGTTCCAGTCAAGATTCGAAAATTCCAAACCTGTAAAACTGTGGACCGAAGTCGCCACCGAATCAGCAAAACAGATACCCGGACTATTCCAGTTCATAGCTCTATCGACAAAAGGCAAGATTCCCAAAGAACTTCACGGAAGACTAGTAAAAGCCTCGACTGATTTGATGCAACCTTTTCAAGAGCACATGCAGTGGCTGGAAAGCCTCAAGCCAAAGACAACTGAAAACTGGGCTCTAGGCAAGGAAAAATTCGAGAAACTAATTCAGCTACGCGGTCTCGGAATGACCTCGGAAGAAATCTACCGACTCGGCGTCAAATACCTCAGGGAGCTTAAAGAGGAAAGAGCACGTCTAGCCGCTCAAATCGCGCCAGACAAAAGCGTCGAAGAAGTTATGAAAATGATTGAGCAGAACGCTCCTAAAACTTTCGAAGAAGCCTTGAATGCGACAAGAAAGGCAATGGAAGAGGCCAAAGAATTCATCATTAAAAACGACATTGCCACGGTTTATGAAGAAGACAAGCTGATTGTTGAGGAAACTCCAGCTTTCTTGGCGCCTCTCATTCCCTTCGCAGCCATGTCCATGCCGTCGAGATTTGACAAGCCAATGATAGGCATCTACGTGGTTACCCGACCAAAAGACATTGCAAACCTCGGCAGTCACCTGAACTACGCAAGTATTCGAAACACTGCTGTTCACGAAGCCTTTCCAGGGCACTTCCTTCAAGGTGCAATCTCAAACAGAAGCTCGCTAATACACATACTTGGTTCAGCAATAGAGACTGTTGAAGGTTGGGCTCACTACTGTGAGCAAATGATGATGGAACACGGATACGTAACAAGCTTGGAATCCAAACTGATACAAATCAACGACGTAATCTGGCGCGCCGTAAGAATAATTGTAGACGTTAAACTGTCACGAGGCGAAATGAGTTTCGATGAAGCTGTTGACATGTTGATGAAAGAGGCTGGAATGTCAAGAGAAGGCGCCACCGCAGAGGTGAGACGCTACACGCAAACACCCAGCTACGCGCTTTCATACCTACTAGGTAAACATTTGATACTGCAGTTGCGGGAACAAGTGAAACAGAAAATGGGAACGAAATACAACGAAAAATTCTTCCACGACACTATCACAGCAAACGGATACCTGCCAATCTCACTGCTAAGAAAAGTGTTCAACCAAAAAATAACAAAACTCAACGCTTAATCGGACATTTCAGAAAAAGCTTCAAGCGCAATTAAACGCTGATCCTCCGCCACTTTTTCTATAATTCCCCAGTCATTCCTAGGGTGCAAACGTGAGCATGTGGTTAGTGATGAGATGACAGGTTGCCTAGCCGTACTCACATAAAAAAGCTAGCATATTCTCGGCACTGGATCTCCTACGGGTCTGCTAATTATTCTTTTTCCACCGACCACAGTTTGCATGGCTACCCCCCTGAAGTCTGCTGTGGCTTCACCTATCATTTCCGCTTCTCTCCCCTCTTCGGTTGCTCTCAAAAGTCGCAGAACTTCTTCAGCCTTCTCCCTCACTACACCCATGACAACTTTACCTTCATTTCCAATTTCAAGCGGGTCTAAACCCAACATTTCACAAGCTGCTTGCACATCCTTTCTAACTGGAATCTTATCCTCGTAGACTAGTATGCCTACGTCTGATTTTTCGCTGAACTCGTTTAGAGCGTCTGCCAATCCACCTCTTGTTGGGTCTTTCATAGCAACTATCCCGCCGACTTCCCCGAGTGAACGTTGAATTATGCGGTTTAATGGTTTAACATCCGATTTTATGCCGCTTCCGAAGCTCAGTCCTTCCTGTGCAGACAAAACAGCCAAACCATGGTCGCCAATCGTGCCAGACAACAATAT
>JACUTN010000139.1 GCA_014859805.1 Candidatus Bathyarchaeota archaeon | reverse complement strand
CGTTTTCAAGTATTTTGGATGCGGCACCTAGTTTCTGTTTTAGAGATGGACAGTATGGGTGGTTTGTTGTTGGTCCTATCAGTGGAAAATGTGTTTCTGTTTTTGAGCCTGCTGAACAAACGTCAAAGGGCGTTATTACTCCTTCGATTCGGCTCATGGCTTTTAGCGCTTTTTTTCCAGCATCCATTACCGCATTCTTTGTTTTGCACATGTACCAGAAGTTGCCGCCAGATATTCCTCGTGCATAGCCGATGTATCGCTCTATAAGAAAATCAGGCACCATAATCGGAACAACAATCATATTACGTCCATAAAGTTGTTCTTCCCACTCAAATCCGTCTCCACAATGCCCAACCCTTTCCATCATATCTATTTTTCCTTCAGGTTTCACGGACAAAGCGTCAAAGACCGCGGTGAAAGGCTTGACGAGAATGTCTTGACGGATCCGATAAGAAAGCTCTTTTTCAAAACGCCTGAGCAAATCTTCTAAAGGCTTTCCTTTGTCTAAACCCTTCCAAAATTGTAAAATTGCTCCTTTTCGCCTGTCAGGTGTCTCTTTTTCGCTTAGCCATCTTTCAATTCCACTGTCAAGTCTGCCTATAACTCCTGACGGCGTCGCTGTTGCATCTTCAGCTGCCTTCTTTAACATTTCTTCGTCGTCTGCAGTGACGATAACTCGGCAGTAAAGACCGTCAAAGGCTTCTGCAAATGTGTCTTCAATTTCGGCTTTCTTAATCATTATCCTAGTCTCCCTATGGCTTCTCCTCTAACCTTTTTTCTGAATTTGCTGCTTTCTTTTATCAGAACTTCCATATTTTCGCTTGTTATTATTTTAACTTTGGGCAATTCACTTGGATAAAGCACGAAAAGACGGTTAAGCAATGTTTGGTTAACATGGCTTTTCTTTAAAGCTTCACGGCTCCAGTTTTCCATCAAATTTAGGGTTTCGCGCTTTCCAAACCTGCAGAAAGCATCTGCAATTATTGCCGTTACAATGCTGTTTTCAGATAAAACTGCTATTTCAGCATTTTTTACAGCGTATTGGTTGCCGTTGAATGAAACCGTTAAACCACAGTTTTTCTTCACAAGCCTGAAGGCTTCTACGTCTGTTATGCTGTCGCCAACATACATAACACTTGACAGATCGGCGCCTGCTCTTTCAGCCGCTTCCTTGACAGCATCAGCCTTCTCCTCACCACCAACAGGATTAACATCGTGAAAAATTTTCTCAGATTTCATGTTTGCTATTTCCTTCCAGAATATCTCGTCAAGCCGCTGGATTGTTTTACGGTATTCTTCTGGAAAGTCGTTTACGGATTTCGCCCCAGAAGGCATTTCAATTATGGGCATTTGCTGAATTTCTCTTGCAAGCTCTTTCAATCTGCTTTTCTCTCCTGCTGTTACGCGGTATTTGTCTATGTTGACTTTCGTGCAGTAAGTGTTTTCGTATGGAAATTTTAGGGCTTGACACAGGGCTTTTATGTAGTGTTCGTAGCTTGTGCTAACAATAAAGGCGTGAGCTATTTTTCTCACATATCGTAATGTGTCTCTTACGTTTGGAATTAGAATGAGGCTTTGAGCTGAAAACTCACGCATTTTCTGATCAGTAACGTCGTAAGCCTTCAAGAAGGGTAAAATGAGTTTTAAGGTGTAGCCAGCTTTGTAGCCTAGCTTTTTTATAATGTCAGCAAGCACATCGTCGTATCTGCTTATAACTGTGAAAAGTTTGTCGCCGTTTGGAACGAAATGAGACGTTATTTCGAAGGCATTATCGTTTTTGGAGATTGGCCCTTCGCAATCTGACATGAAGACTTTTTTCACTGTTTACGCCGCCTCAGCTCTTCCATATGCCTTATGCTCTTTTCTATGTGCTGTTTTGAGGCTATGTCCGTTCTATGCCACAATGCACCGCCTTCTATTGCGTTTATGCCTTCCAAAGAGATCTGCCTAGCCGCCTCAATGTTTTCGCCTATGCCTATTACAGATATTGCTCTGGATTTGAGGGCGTAGGTTTCGCTGTCTCGCAGTTCCATAGACGCGGGATAAACACGGATTCTTTCACCGTACTTTTTAGTCAGCTCGTAAGCCTTTGTTAGATCAACTGGCTTGCCTATTTCCTTCTTGTTTACAAGGTTTGGAAAAATGCTTCCGTATCCGCCATAGTTTGGTGGAACCTTGTAGGTTAAGACCGTTGCAGCTTTTTCCAATTCGATGTGTGTTAGGTTTCCTTCTAAGATTTTGTAGCAGACGTCAACGAAATCGTCTTCTAGGATTGGCAGAATGTTCTGTATTTCTGGATCTCCTGGCCGGCTGTTGTTTTCGAGGATTTTAGGTCCTTTGCCCGTGTGGATGAAGGCTACATAGAAGGGTATCCCTCTTAGGGCTTTGTTGTCTGCAGCTTTCAGTTTCCCAAAAATTTTTCTAATTATTTCTATTTCCTTAGCTCTATCAGCATCCGACATGAAGGGCAATACGTCGCCAATGTCTTTGTATGAACCCATACCTCCAGTGTTTGGTCCCATGTCGCCGTCAAAGGCTCTTTTGTAGTCTCTTGTTTCCGGCAGCGGCACCAGGTGCTTGCCATCGCAAAAAGCTTGAAAGCTGGATTCTTCTCCTTCAACTTTTTCTTCTATTATGACTGATCCGTATTGGAAGTTTGCTAGGAAATGTTCGAAAAGTTGTTGGCGGCTTGTGAAGTGATC
>JACUTN010000138.1 GCA_014859805.1 Candidatus Bathyarchaeota archaeon | reverse complement strand
TGGGCTGAAGCCTCAGCAACAAAAAATCCCAAACAAAAACTTCAACTTCTAAAAGAGTTCATGAGCCTTGTCCCCAAACACAAAGGCACAGAAAAACTCTGCTCTCAAGCCAAAAAGAAAATGGCTTCTCTGCGAAAAGAAATCGAAGAAAAGAAACATAGAAAAGCTGGTAAAGGCGGACCAAAATATTTCATAGAAAAGGAAGGAGCAGCCCAAATCGCAATCATCAGTTTAACAAACGCAGGAAAAAGCAGCCTAATCGCAGCCACCACAAACGCAAAAGCCAAAGTTTCACCCAATCCCTACACAACAAAAGAGCCAATACCAGGCATGCTCGCCTACAAGGACATTCAATTCCAAATCGTAGAAGCCCCAGCATTAATGGAAGGCTCCGCCGACGGCAAAGCATGGGGACTCCAAACCCTAGCCACAGCCAGAAACGCAGACGCTCTAATCATAATGATAAACCTGTCACAAGACCCTGTCAAACAATTATCCTTAATCCTAAATGAAATGGAAAAAGCCCGAATATTCATCAGCAAACCCAAGGCACGCGTCGAAGTTGAAAGAAAATTCATGGGCGCTAGCTTAAGGATAATCTTGATCGGAAAACTTGTCAACTGCACTCTCAAGGACGTCAAAGAACTTCTCAAAAGCTACCGCATCACAGACGCCGTTGTCAAGATCTATGGCGAAGCCACACTTGACGAAGTTGAAGAAGCAATATTCGAAAGCACAGTATACAAACCAGCCATCATAGTTGCAAACAAAACCGACTTAAACAAAAGCAAAGCAAATCTCAAAACACTAGAAACTTGCGTAGGCAACCAGTTACCCATCGTCGCCGTTTCATGCAAAACACATCAAGGCTTAAACACGCTCGGAGAAACCCTATTCAAATCATTAAACATAATACGCGTCTACACCAAAGAACCAAACAAGCGAGAATTCTCTAAAAGACCATTCATCCTCAAAAAAGACGCAACGATCTATGACCTAGCCAAAAACATCCACACTGATTTCAAAGAAAAATTTTCCTTCGCCAAAGTCTGGGCTAAACGTCTCACTTTCAGTCCACAAAAAGTCGGCTCCACATTCACCCTAGAAGACGAGGATACAGTTGAAATTCACACGAAGTAAGCTATTATCTTGACGACTTAGCTATCCTCTCTTTTTCATGACGTTTAGCAACTGCATAACTTTTCATGTCATGCCTCGCCGCCAAAATCAATTCCTCTGCTAAACATTCTGCTAATGGACGCGGATTCTGCATCGAAGCCTTCCTCGCCCCTTCAGACAAAAGCCTCAAAGCCAAATCAACCCTCCTCTGAGGAGAAATATCCACAGACAAATGATACACTATGCCTCCGTAGCTGAGTCTCGTCGTGTCTTCGCACTGTGCAGAGTTCTCCACAGCCTTCGTAAGCACTTCTATAGGATTTCTGCCAGTACGCAAATATATTATTTCCAAGGTGTGTTTCAGAATGTTTATGACCTTAGCCTTCTTCCCAGCGTTCTTCCCCGGACGCATAAGATTATTCAAAAGCCTCTCAACAATGTTCACCTTTGCCTTACGGAAACGTTTATGCTCATGACGCCCCATGCTATGAGGAACCACAACTGGCTTCAAGGATACGTACCGCTTTAAGCCTGGGTCCTCAATTTCAATACCTTTAAAACTCCACTTTCCGAAAAGTTTAATCTCAGTCTCTTGTTTCTGGCTCAAATTCTCACCGCATCGGTTTCTCTTTCCTTCCAAGCACAAGCTCCTTCAACGATATACCGTTAACCGTTATGACCTTCCAGCGAACTCCAGGAATGTCACCCATCGCTCCTCCACGCGAACCACCTATGCCTTCAACCACAACTTCATCATGCTCATCAACAATATTTAAGGCTCCATCTCCAGGCAGAAAAGCAGTTATGAGACGACCGTTCTTTATCAGCTGAGTTCGCACACATTTTCTTATGGCACTGTTAGGCTGCTTGCTTTCAACACCCACTTTCTCAAGAACTATGCCGCGACCCATGGGTGCCCCTTTAAGAGGATCAGCCTTCACGTCTAAGCGCAGCATCCGCCGTTTATAATATATGTTACTCCAACGGAACTTCTTCCTCTTAGCCAACAGTTTTCTCGCCGCGAATTCACCCTTTGGAGACTTCGAACCCATGATTATGTTTCCTCTTCGCTACGTCTAATCACCTTCTAATATTTAAATAGTAACGTGAAAAAATAGAAGACTTCTCCAAATCAGAAATTATTTCAAATTTTAGGCTTTTGTTATTTGCAGCATCAGCTTTTTTCCACTGCGGTTATATCCTGCAACGTTTCTTTCGTCTTCAAACGGAAAACCTACAATCATGAGTATGTTCCCGAAAAAATGGTTCAAGTCCGTGGTTGAAGGCGTTAAACTCCCAGAAGGATGAGAATGCACCGTTCCAACAATGGAGAAATCCATGGGCAACATATGAAGTGGAATGCCAGCAAAGCCTCGACCATAAGTTGCAAGCGGAGGAACAACAAGCTCAGAAATCCTAATCAAATTCTCTTTCTTTTCGCCTCGAAGAAGCAAAATTGTCTCCTTCGGATAAAGCCTTCTCGCACCTTCAAAAATCGCCTGCAACAGCTCGTGACTCATCGAAACCGTTATACCAGCTTTCATACAACCTTCAAAACTGTCTAATCCTTAATTACCTTTACGAAAATAAATGATA
>JACUTN010000137.1 GCA_014859805.1 Candidatus Bathyarchaeota archaeon | reverse complement strand
CAAGGAAGACAGCGTCTTCGCTTGGCGGTCCAGAAGCATACTCCTCTACCCGAGGGAAAAATTTTGCTGGTGCATATTGAATGAAGCCTATTGGAACGCCGCTAGAGTACGCTATAAAAGCACAGTTTCCAAACTCTCTGATTACTTTTTTGAACCATTCTCGTTTTTCACGCTCTATTTCTGGCTTCAACATTTTTTCATCAAACGGAACGCTTGTTTGCCAGTAGAGGCAATATTTGCATGGGCTAGGGATATCCTTGAGATTATGTTTGTCAACTTTTTCAATTTTTGGCAATGTTTTTTCCTCTTTACTGCATGACTTTCAAGTATCCATTGTTAAAAACTGAAATATATGAACAGTCAAAAAGCATTTTCGGTCAATTTCTCGAATGAACTCTGCCTTCAGTTTAAAGCTTAAGATGGAGGTTTTATGCCTTGTCTCTCGTATGTAAGCCTTTTCTTAACCAAGTTTTTAACTTCTTCAAGGAATCGTTCATCCTTCTCTAAACTTAGAAACTGAGCGCGCAATTCTTCGAAGCCGTCGGGCATCTCGACTCTAATGTTAATGAAAGGCGTTCCCACAGCCATTTCAAATTCCCTCTTTTCCTCCTCGTATGTTCTTTCACGTTTCAGTTTTCTCGACCCGAACCATTTCTTGATTTTTGCCAAATTTTTCACACACCTATTAATCCGAACCTTGCAATAAGATAAAGACTTGAGAAACTTAATTGAATTATCGTCGTTATCAAACCCACTTTTGCGAAATCGCCAAATTTTACAGAAATTCCTTCGCGTCTAAGGGCACCAATCGCCATTACACATACGGAGCCGCTGAATGGTGTTGTTGCACCCCCAAGGTTTGTTCCAAGAATAAGTGCTGACCAAACAGGGGAAGAATTCAACCCTGAAAAAGCATGTGCGCCGATCATCGGAGCGAATGTTAGAGCAATTGCCACATTGCTTACCACCGTGCTTGCAATCCCGCTGAACCATAGAGTCATGAGAGTTGAATTGAATAGGCCTGGTCCAGCCATTTGAAAAAGCCATGTTGATATATCGGTCAGGATTTGAGTCTTTTCCAAGCCACCAACAATAAACATGAAACCTGCAATGAAAAAAACAGTCTCCCAATCCAACTCCCTGAAGATTTCCGCAGGATCCAGTTTGCTCAGGATTAATCCGAGAATAGCACAGCCTACGGCTACGCCTTCCGGTCCAACGCCTAAGTTTTCCAATGCCAAGAAAAGGAATACTAGAAGGACGAGAATGAATGCAGACTTGTAAAAGAGGGTTCTGTTTGTTATACTTTCTAGGGGCTTGTATTCTGGCAGCGTCTTTTTCTCTCCAAGCTTGGGCTTAAAAATGATGTAAAGAACAAAAATTGTTAGTGCCCATAACATTATTTCGCATACCAATAAGTAGTTGAGGAACTCCGTGAAGCTAATGTTTGCTTCCATGCCAATTATCATGTTACTTACAGACCCTATCAGTGTGCTTATTCCGCCGAGGTTTACCATTATGGTTGCGGATAGAAAATATGGTGTCGGGTCGTATTTTAGAACTTTAGCAATCGTCACTGTAGCCGCAGCCATAAGCAGCATTGCCATCGGGTCACTGAGAAACATGGAAACAAAGGCTGAAACTATACAAACAGAAACGAAAAGTTTCGCAGGATTTCCACCAGAAAATTTTACAGCGTACAAAGCTAAAACGCGGAACAAACCGCTTCTTTTAGCTATTTCAACCACGACCATTGTACCGATCAAGAGGGCGAGCAGCCTCACATCCACGAACCCTAAAGCTTCTTCATATGTGAAGACCTTGTATTGTATTCCAAACCAAGCAGTGAGCAGCGCCCCACTTAAGGCAGCAACAGATAGAGGAGTGAGTTCCGTTGTTGAGATTAGGATTGTTAGAAGGTAGATCAGTATGAAGATTACTATTGTTGCATCCATCTTATTCACTGTTTTTGTTTTTCTCAGCCATTTGGGTGAGGCGATCTGCTAACAATTCGGCTTTTTGTTCAATTATTCTGTAAAAGATTCGCCCTATGTCATAAATTAGTATGATGATTAAGGCGAGAGCTATGTAAGTGGCAGTTGTTGTGAGCAAGTATCCAATGTCTGCGACAGTAGCCAAGATCGGAGAAAGCGCTGTAACCACGAGTATAATGATTATGATGTAAATGAAGTCTCTCGCAGCTCTCTTAGGAGACCTTTCTCCCTTTATGCCAAGTCTTCTAACAACAACATCCGTCAAGATGTCGCCTAAAACTAGAGCATCAGATAAAGCACGTATCAGAAAAATCGCCATAATCACTGTTACAACAATCCATATCAGCAAGCCCGCGTTCGTGTTAATACCTGGAATAACAATGGTGCTGACTGTTGGAGGAACGAAAATATCTATTATCCAAAAAATAACAGCCATCACCAAATTCATTACGATTCTAGGGAATCTGCGTCGAATTTCCTCACTTTTAACCTTCACGTTAACCACATCGTTTCCTTTATTAATGGATACAACGTTATGCCGATAACTATTAAAACTATACTGGAACGATCTGCTCGTGGAAAACAGAGGGCAAAACAAAAATCACATGGTCACTATAAGACTGCTCATGAACCGGGAAATTGAGATAACGTTGCTTGGAACGGGTGGTGGACGGTTTGCAACGATCACTCAGAAGAGGCGGACTGCTGGAATCCGCATAATCGGCGA
>JACUTN010000010.1 GCA_014859805.1 Candidatus Bathyarchaeota archaeon | reverse complement strand
TTATCGTGGCACAACCCATAGTTCTGGCTCCGGTTTCATTTCAACTGTAGCGTAAAGACTTAACGCAGTAGCCCAAAAAACATCATCATGTGTGCCTTTCGGATGCGAGAAGGCTATGTTCCCATCTTTTCGCAGCTCAAACCTTTCCACATTAAGCTCAGTCACATACTCACCTTGGAAAGGCTTATTCCATTTAAAATATGGAAACCAAAATCGACCATCAATCATACGCTGCTTAAGCAAACTAGCCATCTCCTGCTTACGCGGCAAAGTGAAAGTCACACCTTCCACATTATCAATTTCAGCATTAATCATATCTTCAACAATATAATCGCCCACACCAGTCATGTCCACACGGATCTTGTTGAAGCCGCCCCAACGGTCCTGCAGAGCCTTAACATAACCGATCACAGCAGCATAACTTGTTTCCAAGGGCCAGATTTTCAAATGGCGCAACAGAAACTTACTATCAACATTTTCGATAACAACCAAAGCGCTATAATCATGATGCTTGCCCAAATCTAAGCCTGCAAAAAATTCACCCTCATGATAACTCTCCCAAGGAAAAAGCTCAATTTCAAAACCTAAAGTTTTCTGAGAGGCAATACATTTAGTTATGAGTGACTGGGGCAGCCAAACAGCTTCATCTTCAGCCCATTCCGCCTCCATCTCACGTTTCCAACGCCAAGGATCCGCAGCCAACTGCTTCCTGATCTTTTCCAAGATATTTTTCTTTAAAGGTCCATAGGGCTCTACTGCTTCACGCCAAGTAATATGACTGCGGGCGAAGTCGCTGAAATCCTCATGATTAAACATCTTGTAGAAAACAGAATCACTGTTCCAAGGTGTGCTACTGCAAATAAACTTGCCGTTTGTCGTGCCAAGCGTGAAAAGAATAGCATCATACATTTCCTCACTGTTAGGCATAAAATTCATTTCGTCAGCATAAACAATGTTAAGAGTAGGCCCACGAATAGTATCTGGATTATTCGGAAAAGCCTCTATCACAGACCCATTTGTAAATCTGACGGCTGTGCGGAGAGGCCTAAAATACATGCCAGGAGGCAAACATTTCAGAAAATAAGTTATGCGGCGAATAATGAATTTAGCTTGTCTAAGACTTGGGGCAACAACCGCGATGTTACTGTCAGCATGTGTCACAGCATACCACAAAAGCAACGCTGCAACAATCCAGCTTTTGCCACTCTGCCTACACCAACAGGCAGCAATAAACTGATACTTATCTTCAGACACAAACCATTCAATAAGTTGCTTCTGATAATCGGTAGGTTCAAATCCCACGACCTGACGGAAAAACTCAACGGGATCCTCGCTAAGCTCCTGCGCTCTTTTCATTTCTTCAGCTTCAACGATCCTGACGCTCTTTTGCAGCCTATACCAAGTAGGCATCAATTCGCTTGGACGGAAGGCTCTAGGCCTTTTCTCTGACAAGCCGGGCATATTTCGCCTCTAACCCCACAAGCCTTTTCTCAATCTCCCGATAACGCATGTAATTCGCAAGCATACCCTCATACGTTCTAATCGTGGAAACCATAGCTTGAAGCCTCTGAACCTCCGACATTTCTAATCCAGGCTGATCAAAGGCTTTCAACACTCTAGCCAAAACTTTCAAAGCTTCTTCAACACTCGGCAACTCTTCAGGAAGATCATTTGTTGTTGTAGACCCCCTCCCCCTATCAACAACAACACTTAAGCCCAACCGCTTAGCTTTCATTCTCACCGCATCAACGCTACGTTTGAGTTCAGCAGCAATAACTTGCCAAGATTGCTTTCCTTCAACAAGTCTCCGAAGCTCCTCAACATCATCCTTTTTCCATCTACGCATGTTATCCAATCAACACCCCCATAATCGCTCCCAGTAGGCTTGACATGCCACCAAACACATCACTCCTCCAAGCGCCCAACCACCCAACACAAACACCTCTAGACAGAACCAAAATACAACACCAAATCCATAAAAACCCACCGCCGAAACGACACTATCAAACCACGGAGAGATAAGTTAAAGTAAAATCCAAATTAGATAACTCAACATTGAAAACTGTACTCTCGGGCTTAGCACATCGACAGAAATCCCTATTCCTCCCCAAACTGTTCCCTAAGAAGTTCCTCAAGACTCAAAACAGGCTTATCTGGAACAGGCTCAACCTCTGCTGGAATCCCCTTCAAAGAAGGCATTCCTATGCCATGGGTTTCCGGGTCAACAACAACGTTTGCCCACGGACCATAAGGAACAAAAATTACGCTAGGATGCGGACCTCTCAAAGACTTCACAACTTTAACAACCACCGACCCATAATCCGTTGAAACTGAAACGTTGGTTTTCTCTTTTATTCCAAGCTTCTCTAGGTCTTCAGGATCCATGTAGCAGACTGAAACGCTTTCCATGTATTCTTTCGAGAATTTCCCATACTCCTTCGTTACTCCCTGTTCTATTGTCCGTCCAGTCACCAACGTTACCTTCAGTTTTAACTTGTCACCCATTCGTTAACCTCAGTTTTGCCGCTAAACACTCTCACTTAACCTAGCATCTTGAAAGCTAACATACATGTTTAATTAATTTATCTAGGGTCTATATCCATTAAGAATAATTAAGGCTAGAGAAGCCGCAATTATGTCAGCAGTTGTTCCAGGATTCAAAAGGTTACCCGCCTTTCTGAGTGCTCGATCAAATTCACTGAGACTTTCTCTACCGTTGGAGGTTTCAAGCCCTCCAAGTTTCAAAATTTCCTCAGCTTTAAAAGAAAATTCCAAAGCCTTTTCAAGGCTGGTTTTTCTGGCTATCAACGTATCTGGACACTCAGCCAGAACCTTCAGGAACGTGTGAACTATGGCAGCGTTCAAGTCATCGGTCTGCCTAATTTGCCCCATTAAGAAAGGGTAGGCAACATCGAAAGTCATTGGGTAATTGTTAACCCATTCTGAACAGATCGTGTCACGTTTTGAGGCTATCTTGAAGATTTGGTACAACGAATTTTTCTCTTTACGTATTCTATTTATGGAATCTGGGTCATTGATGTCAAGTTCTGAAACCCTGCTGAGTCCCCCGGGGTTAGCTTTTTTTATAGCCTCATAAACGTTAATTGCATCTTCCGGCGTAGTTGACTCCACGACAAGCTTCACATTTTCCCTAATCTTTGAAATCCTGAACACATCTTGTTTAACAGGAGTCATCCCAGCTGCAACCGCGATGGGTGAAAGCAAAATTGCCGTGCCAAGTAACGTGTTGCCACCACGTTGCCAAGCACTAACATTTGCTACACCACCTTTTATTATTCGCCCAATCTTTATATCGCCAACTCGTATTTCTCCTCGAGAAACCAGAACTCCCCGTAACGCTGCACACTCGAAAAAGGACGTTATAGCGACTGCGGAAGCAAGAAAATGTTCATAACGCGTATTTTCAAAGCCTGCTGTTCTGTTCACATTTCCAGGTTTGTCAGCACTAGCCTCTAACAGAATAGCCAGCTCAAGGCACTTTGAGATGTGCTTTGCTTTCTCACGTGGATTTATCTGCAAGAACAGTCCTCTTACATGTATAATTGCCGTGGAAAGTTTTATTAGTATTGTGTAAAAAGTTACACAGCAATTACTTTAATTACACAGGTGTTTCTAATGTCTGGCTTGAAACCTTCCACAAAAGATGTGGCTTTTTTAGCTATTTTCTCAGCGTTATCAGTGATAGTGATTAAAATTGTTCCAGGGATACCAATAGTGGGAGTTTCAGGGTCCAGTATAAAATTTGATGCTGCAATTGCCCCCATCTACGGAATAGTCATAGGACCATACTTGGGCTTCTTAGCCGCCTTAATAGGCGGATTAATAACCGCTGGTAGTCCCTTCACCTTCCTCACATCCTTCGCCCCTGCCGTTTCAGCAATGATTGCAGGTTTCCTCACATCCAAAAAAGTAACAGAAAGAGGTAGAATTCCTGGATGGATCGTGGCAGCCGCGATATTAGGCGCGTTAATTACTGGATGGTACACGACATGGGTTGGCATCCAAGCCCCACTGTACCCAATTCTGCACCTTGCAGGACTCTTCGCTATCCTAATTACAAGAAACTGGACTGCGGAATCTTTTAGCGAAATTGGATTGAAAAAAGAAGGGTGGCAATTCAGACCAAGCCACATACTTCTAGGAATAATCTGTATAGTTTGTGCCTACATGTTTTCTAAGCCTTACGTGAGCGAAGAAATTTGGATACTACCCTACCTTTCACTTCCCCTATGCATAATTGCAGCAATCTTGATTTTATATGGAATTTTCGGTGGAGGTAGGTTTTCATTCATATCTTCCATTTTCTTGGCAAGTTACTGCGGCATTGTAGCGGATCACATGCTTGGAAACCTAATTTTTATTGGAGTTATCGATGTACTCATTCCACTTGAGTACATTCAGAGTACCTTTTTAGAGCCTATGGGCCTTCCAGATGTTCCTTCACTCTTCATGTACATGATCCCAGTGTCAGCCGCTGAAAGAATACTTTTAACGGTTATTGCAACGATATTCGGAGTAGGCTTGTTGATGGCATTATACAAAGCAGGATTACTATCAAGAAAACGTAAATAAGTTTTCAGTGGAATGTTAAATTATGAGGTTCAAAGCGCGAGAAGGAGATTTCATAGAAACTTCTGAAGGTCTAATGTTTGACGTGAAAGGTCTGATACATCCGCCAAACCGAATAATTGCTTTCTTGCGCTATTTTCCAGACGAAAAGGGCGAAAGAAAAAGAAATAGCGAACGTTACAGCAAAGTCTACTCCCTTTCAAAACGCTACGCATTACTAAAGAACAGATTTCCCCAATACCTTGTCTACAACCCCGTTTTTGATGTAACGCTCTGCGAAGTTCCGGTTGATGCAGTTAAAAAACATTACAAGCCCACTCAGAAGCTTCAAGAACTTCGCAGCTCTAGTAGTCCAGATAAGCTTGAAAACCTAGCTCTGCAGTTAACTAAAGTGATGAAAGAGAACGCAAATATTCCATGGAATACAATTGGCATTTCCGGCTCAATTATGGCGAGACTTCATAAGCCAAGTTCTGACATCGACGTAATTGTCTATGGTTCTAAAAATTGCCGAAAAGTTTATACAACCATGGAAAACCTATTGGGTGAAAAACAAGGACCTTTCAAGCCTTATACCCGTGAAGGCTTAAAGGCTTTGTTCGATTTTCGTTCGAAGGACACTGTTGTAGGCTTTGAAGACTTCGTTCGAAGCGAATCTAGAAAAGTTTTGCAAGGCAAGTTCATGGGAACAGATTATTTCATTCGTTTTGTGAAGGATTGGAGTGAAATTGATGAGAAGTATGGGGATGTTCAATACGTGAATGTTGGATATGCAAGAATTAAAGCTACAGTTGCGGACGATTCAGAGTCAATTTTCACACCATGCGTTTATAAGATCGATGATGTGCACGTTTTTGAAGGAAACAGTTTCCCGGTCACGGAGATTGCGTCTTTTCGCGGTAGATTCTGTGAACAAGCTAGAAACGGCGAAGTTGTCATCGCACAGGGAAAGGTTGAGCATGTCATAGACAATAAGCGAAACCGCGAACATTTTAGGCTCTTGTTGGGAAACAAACCGTCAGACTATTTCGTCACGGTTCCTAAGCCTTAAAGTGGCCGAATATACTCATTCTCATTTATGCCTGTCCCAACAACAACTTGATAAGAAATCTCACCTGTTTTAACGTTTTCAACTCTTTCCAGCATTCCCGAAACCTCAATTTTATTTCCTCGTTTCGCAACGTTCCTGTAGCATCCAATCATGGAAATCACGACCTTCGGAATCTTGTCCTCAGAAAGCGCCGAAGCTGAATAGACTGGTTCGTAGTTTTCAATTTTATAGATTGCTGGCCGAAACATGGCTTCACTGTCATCCTTAACTGTGCATTGAAACCTGACAGGATTGACTGGCAGATACTTGTGCGTTCCATATTTTGAGTTAACCTCTTCTGGTTTGCGGACTGCATTATACATGAAAATCTTGTCTAAATAGCGACCTTTACATAGTCTCGCTGCATCCAATCGATTGTTGATCACGTAGGTTAATGTTCCTTCCTCAACAAGCTTGGCTATCGTTTTCTCTAGTTTACGAAAGTTTTTGGCTTCATACACTGCAAGGTCTATGTCGGACTCGACAGTGTGCATATTTAAAGCAATGGAACCGTGAACACCGAAATCTTCTGGTCTGATGCCTGATTCGCTGGATAGTAACTCGATAAGGTCTAAGGTTGTCTTCTGGAGGCTATCCTTGTTTTTTGTTTTTTTCAACGAAGTGAGACATTTTCTTGGAACGTAAACTTTTTTGATAGAATTTATGGGCGTGCTAATTACTTCTTTTTGTCTAAATGGACAGAAGTAAACGTGATTTGGGAAGTTATTTCGAAAAGTCCTGAGAAACATTTGGTAATTTTTTGCTGTGTAGAGTTTTTCAGCTCGGAAAAGTTCCAGCTTTCCGTATTTCCATGTTCGTTCTAGAAAGCGAACATTAAAAAAGTTCTTGAATTGAGAAGGAACATACTTTAAGAACGAGAAAACTCGATTGTTTGGGTGCTCATACCCGAAAACATTGAATATGAAGCTTTCTTTAGTTACGAACGTGTCTCCATCAGTTGGAACCCAATTTTTCGGAATAATCGTTTTTGAAACACCTTAATGAGAATCTAGTTGAAACAATTAAAAAGCATACTGCTCAGACCAGCGTAATATTTAAGGTGGCTAAGATAAACACTTTTGATAGTGATTTGAAGTGAAAGTACATCCTTATGTAGTGTTTCTTCCAACGCAACAAAAAACTAAGATACTAAGTGCGATTTTTGGTTCTAGGTCGGCTGTTGATACTTTGAAATTTTCACTCAGCCAAGGTATCTCAAACAAAATTTATCAGAAAGACCTTATGAAAGAACTTCCTTATTCCAACAAGACAATTATTGGAAACTTGAAGTCTCTAACTAACCTCGGAGTTTTGATGGAGGAAATGGAGAAAACGGAAAAAGACGGACGCATCATATGGGTTAAAGCTCATCAACTCTCAGATGTGGGTAGGTGGTTTGCTTTATTACTTGCTGAAGAAAAAGACTTATCTGAAGAAGAAAAAGCGGAAATACTGCAAAACATTTTTAGAGTGTATATAAAATGGGTGAAAACTCTTTCAGAAAAACTACATATAAACAAGGAATTGTTAGAAAAAATCTTCATGGAAGAAATGAAGTAGGCAAAGGTGAAAATAGTTGAAAACAACTGTCATCGCAGTTGTCGGTAGTAAAAGCTCTGGAAAAACAACAACAATAGAAGTTTTAGCTGAGCAATTAGCTAAAAGAGGCTACAGAATCGCGGTGGTAAAGCATATTCCTGAATCAAACTTTACAATAGACACAGAAGGAAAGGACACTTGGAGATTTGCTCAGTCTGGAGCCAAAACAATTGTCAGCGTGGCATCCAACGAAATAGCTACCATTGAAAAGATGGATACAACAAGTTTTTCGTTGGAAGAGATTCTACATAGATGCAGAGACGTTGACTTTGTTTTCTTAGAGGGCTTCAAAAAACTTGTAGGCAAAAATCATGATATACCTAAAATTGTGACCGTTAAATCTGCGAAAGAAGCCCTAGAAGCCTTAGAAACCTTTAAACCCATATTAGCCTTTACGGGTCTTTACTCGATAGAAACTCTAAATTTGAATGTTCCCTATTTGAACGTGTTTGAAAATAGGAAAGAAATTGTGGATATAGTGGAGAAAAATGTCAGAAAATGATGGAAAACTGATAGTGGAAATTGATGGGAAAAATTTGCCCATGCATCCCTTCGTTCAAAGGATAATAAGAAAAACAGTTTTGGCTATGCTCTCAACATTGAAGGGCGTTAAGATTCAAGGTAATGAAAACATTGAAATAAAGGTCATGGGAGCCACCTGAGTCTGCTTTTCGCAGTTGAACTGTGGGGTTTGAAGATCCTGTTTAAAGGGGGAGAAGGGAGAAAGGAGAGCTCTTCAAAACGAAGGATGGGATTCTCCAAACCTTTCCACTCTTTGCGACTCTTTAAGACTTTTAACTTCACCTCCCCTAGAGAGCTTTAAAGGCTTCGAACCATCTGTTGTATGAAGCTATCATGTTGAGCGAAACACTCGGTTTCCTCTCTTCAAGTATTTGTCTGAAATCATCCATCTTCAACAGTCTTGGCTTAGCCAGCTTGTTAGCCGCTTGGCCTGACTCGAAGAAATCACCTATGACTTTGAGATGTGCTGATTGACATACATCCCTTATGTCGCTTCCGGAAAATCCCTCTGACAGCCTAGCTAGCTCATGCAAATCTATGTCCGGGGCTAACTGTAAACTGCGTGTGTACAGTTTAAGCATCATTAGGCGGGCGTGGTGATCAGGAAGCGGCACCAAAATCCTTTTTTGGTACCTTCTAATAAAGGGCCAATCTAAGTCCCACGGCTTGTTTGTTGCTCCAATAATGTAAACATGTAAGTTTTTACCCTTGTCTATAATGCCGTCCATTTCTTTCAAGAATTGGTTTCGAACGCGAACTTCTCCGCCGACTTCGTTCGAGTGCTTTCCCATGAGAGAGTCTAACTCGTCTATGAAAACAATGGCTGGTTTTCCGTCTATAGCTGATTTTCTAGCAGAATTGCAAAGTCTGGCAACATTCTGTTCAGCTTCACCCAACCATTTAGACATTATTGATGCGGCATCAACAGATATGAAGGTGGCATCTATTTCCGTGGCAACTGCTGCCGCTAACAACGTTTTTCCACAACCTGGCGGTCCAAACAGGAGAATTCCTCGAGGCCAACCCAACGGGAATAGGTCTGGTCTCTGAACTGGATAGACTATGGCTTCTTTTATTGCCTTCTTTGCATGTTCAAGCCCAACCACTTCATCCCACCTCACATTCGGTTTCTCCTTTACTATCAGCTCGTCATAACTCGCCTTTTCGCCCTGGGTGGTTTTGCCACTTTCAACTGTCTTTCTGGCTCCTGCTTGCGATTCGATCGGTGTTGTCCCTTGCAGTACTTTTATCCTTTCTTGGTAGGCTATTGCCCTCTGTATGTAGACCTTGTTTAGGTTGTATTCTGGATATAGTTGAACCAGTTTCAGAAGAATTTCTATAGCCTTTTGGTACATTGTTATCGCCATGCCTCTTGAACTTTGCTTGTCCAAGCGGACGGCTTCTAAAGCATAATTTGTTGCAGATTTTTCCAGCTCTTGTGGAGCATCCATAAACTTTTCACCTAGCTTTGGTCTCGACTATTATCTTACCCTCAGCTCCCAAGCCCTGAAGAGCCTTCTCAATCTCTTCACATGACGCATTCAATTCAACGGAACACTGCGTCAAATCAATTTCTCCCTTACTTTTCTTAATATACTCGAAGAGAACATTCTGCAGTGAGGGCTTTTCAACTTTTAACGAAATCTCTTGAACTTCCGCCTTCTTGAAAGAAAAGAGATTTTGGGAAGATACAGCTTCTGTTTCAACAGTTTCTTGACCGATTGTTTGTGAGCATGTTGCCGCCAATGCAACCATTTGCCTAACAGGAGTTTCCACAGGGGTTTCTAGAGCAGAGGGCGGTTCAGGAAGCTTTTCAGCTACTCTTTGTTCTACGAAGCTTGAGACCTCTTTTAGTATTTCCTCTCCGCCTGGCGTAGTCCTGTTTACTGGGATTAATGACTCATCTGTTGTTATTCTTGTTGAGTAAAGGGTTTCGCTTATTATGTCGTTAACTCTGCTCAGTTCTGATGAGACATCTGGTAGGACTTCGAAAAGCTCTTTTGAAACGTTTTGAAGCATTCTTAATGCTGGTTTCAAGTCGATAATTATGTCGCTGAGTTCACTTATTGTTTCAAGTCTGAGAATTACCCGTTCGATTGCTAGTTCCACATGATAGAGAAACTTTGTCAGCTTCTTGATTTCTGCAATCTCGTTCGCTAATATGGTAGCCCTACCTTTGTTCTGCTTTTTTAAGGCATGGACGCACGTTTGAAATAAGATGTTGTCTCTTTTCTTCAACCTGAAAGAGACTTGTTCGATCCTATGTTGTTCAATCTTCAGTTTACGCATTGACTTACCAATCACTTCTCGTAGTAGTGGAGGGTTCTTTTGGAAAAGTTTTCTGATGCCAGCTCCCTCCGCCCGTTACGCTTCAGCCTAAGCGCTGGACTCGCCGACTTCTTTCACGTAAACTACTACAGGTGGCTCTGGAAGATTCGATGACGGAGTCGAGGAAGTCAGGGCATCCGTTTGCGCTTGCTCTTGAGCTTTTGACTCTTCAGTAGGTTCTTCCCTAGTTTCTTGTTCTATCAGTGGTGGTGTTTCTCCTAGAAGGATGTTTGAAAGCTTACTCTTCATCGCTTCTAGTTCGCTTTTCTCCGTGTTAGTCTTTTTTATACATTCTTGTATCGTTGCGAAAGATGTCTGATAAGACTGCTCATCAATTTCTCCTATTTCATGCTCAATTTCAAGATTAACTAAGGCATAGTTTAATTCCTTAATTTCTTTAGTACACCTAGCAGTTTCCTTATCGACGTTTTCCATTAGGGTTTTAGCTTCGCTTTTAAGTTGGTTTAGGACTCCTTCGAAACTTTTGTGCAAATCTTCATGTACTTCAGGTGAAATTTTCTTTTTCTCGAGAAGCTCGTTTAGAGCCTGGTCTTTCCGCCATATTAATGGAATTTGATCGGAAAGGGTTGTAGCTTCCATTTTTACTCTGGATAGAAGAATAATCTCCGAATCTTCGACTTTCAGGTTTTCTGCAGGACATTTTACGATTTTGCCGTTTCCCTGTTCAATGTAGATTGAGTTAATTCTGCCGTTTGGATTTACAGCGAAAGATGTGGCTTTGCCGATTGTGCGTCCGTATTCATCTTTTATTTGTTTGCCGATTGAGATAAAAAGATTGGAATTTTGTGTCATAATAGTTGTCTCCTATGTGTTTGAGTTTAGGACGTTTCAGTAGGGGATTTTTCTCCTAAGGGTATGGAAGGGATTCCCGCTGGCAATTCTGGGAATTTCTCTTTGATTTTCTGTTCTGCAACGGTTGCGGCTTCTGTGAGAATTTTCTGGGCGTCTTCATTACTGGTTTCAAAGTTCATCGAGAACCCTGTGTTTTGTCCAGCTTCCATTATTATTCCGCTGAGTATATCGCCTATCTGTCCCAATTCCCTTTCCGCTTCTGGGAACATGTTTGCCATTCCAGTTTTAACTGCACTTAAAACACTTACTGCCGGGCCTAGTGTTGAAACCACATCTCCAAGCTCTGATACTGTTCGCAATCTTAACCCAATTTGTTCGAGGGCGAGTCTTGCATGCATAATCATTTTTTCCATTTTTCTAATTTCAGCTAATTCACTAGCGAAAACGTTTGCCCGTGCCATGTCATGCTTTGTGTAAGCATCTACGATTCTTGCGAATATCGATTGGTCTCTTTTGCTGAACCTTTCACCCGCTTGATCTAGCTTTTGTATTTGCAAGTCTAAGCGTCTAACTGCCATGTTAAGTCTTGGCTTTAATGGACCTGGCGGCCTCACTGCCCCTTTAATGCGGTTTGTTAGGGGTTGGTCATTGCGCCTATCTTCCCACCTTTTATTGAATTTTTCTGACAAGTTTAATACCTCCGAACAGAAGACTACGCTTATACAAATCTTATACATTGTTAATATGCTGAAGACATTCACGTATATACGTAGAGCTATACACGCTTCTAAAAACCGTTTTGAGCTTTAATTTTACAATGAAAAGAACTGCTTGCTGCTTTCACTGTAATAGACAAAAACGTGTAAGTTAGACTAAAAAGGGGCTTAGAATCCTAATGTAAGCAAAGGTGAAAAAAATGGGTGAAAGAATGAAGGTTTTCGGGCTAGTAGCGGTCTTAGGATTCATGGCGGGAATCATAGCTGATCTGAGCGCAGAATATGTGATTCCGTGGATTGTGACAATATTACCAGAACTGATTCAAATAAGATTCCTGGTTTCAGGATTCGCTGGAGCATGTCTAACACTAGTCTTAGTAAGCGTTTGGGCATACATCACAGGACCATCAGAACCATAACAAATCTCCCTTTCACATCCTTCTTATTTTCGTATTCTTAGTTAAAGCTCTACCATTTGGAACATTTGAACACAGTGGTAGAAAAAGCAGTCATCCATTCTTGATCATTGTACCTCGACTATGTGACCGCTCAAAAAGCAAAAGACGTGACGGAACTACTTATGTTTTGGAGAAAAAAGAAGAGTGAAGAATGCAGGTATTTTTACGTATCGCCGCTATTTGGTTCCAATGTACTGGGTGCGTAAAAAATCTGTCATAAGGCAGACTGTTAAAGTGTTGGAACTTAAGAGAGGTTAGGTTTGAGTAAAGAATAAACGTTCTTTCAAGATAATAGTTTATGATAATGTCCTGTTAGGAGTGGGAAAACTTTAGGTTCTAATGTCTTTCAGTTGCTTGCTAAACCAGTCTTTGACGCGTTGGCTGAGTTGGGGTTTTCTCAGCCTACTCTGCCTCAGGTTATGGCTATTCCGCCGATCTTGGCTGGAGAAAATGTGCTTTTGATTGCGCCCACCGGAAGCGGGAAAACAGAGGCTGTTCTTCTACCAATATTCTCTGATTTCATTCAACAAAATGCCAAGAAAGGCATATCAATAGTTTACATCACTCCCTTAAGAGCCTTAAACCGCGATATGCTAAGGCGCTTGTCGTTCTGGGCTTCCAAGCTTGGCGTTTCAATTGAAGTTAGACATGGTGACACCGAGATAAAATTTCGCAGAAAACAAGCGCTTTTCCCGCCTAACATGCTGGTTACGACGCCTGAAACCCTTCAAGCCATCCTCCCTGGCTCCCGCATGAAGCAGCACCTAAGTCACGTTGAATACATTATCGTGGATGAGGTACACGAACTGGCATCAAGCAAGCGTGGGGTCCAGCTAACAATAGCCTTAGAACGCTTATACGAGATTGCGGGAAGGGAATTTCAAAGAATCGGCTTGTCAGCAACTGTGGCAAACCCAGAAAAAGTTTCAAAATTCATCGCCGGGACACACAGAAATATCAAAGTTGTTGATGCAGTTTTGCCAAAGGGCTACAAATACTTGGTAGAAACTCCAAGTCCAGAAGAGACTGATTATGATTTGGCTGGAGAACTTAGGACTTCGCCAGAGGCAGCGGCGAGGATAAGGCGGATAGCAGAGCTTGTGGATAGCCATAGGTCAACTCTAATCTTTGTAAACAGCAGACAGAACGCGGAGATGTTGGGGCGCAAATTTGACCAGCTTAAGCGATTCGACATAGCGGTTCATCATGGTTCTTTGTCAAAGGAAGAGCGGGCAAGAGTTGAGGATGAGTTTAAATCGGGAGTCTTGAAGGCGATAATCTGTACGAGCACGTTGGAACTTGGGATAGACATAGGCAACATAGACCTTGTTATTCAATATCTTTCACCGAGGCAGGTTAGCAGTCTAATCCAGAGGGTTGGGAGAAGCGGTCACCGTTTAGATAGACTATCCGAAGGCGTGATTGTCACAGCTTTTCCAGATGATACTTTAGAGTCAATGGCAGCTGTGAAAAGCGCAAGCAAAGGAGAGCTGGAGCCAGTTTTAATCCATGAAAACGCTCTGGATGTTTTGGCTCACCAAGTTGCCGGAATCCTCATGGATGAGGGAAAAATAGAGTTGAAAACGCTTCTGGCTATGTTGCGAAGGGCATACCCCTATAGGAAGCTTTCAGAAGAGAAACTTTTAGATGTCGTTGATTATCTAGATTGGTTGAACGAGTTGAGACTTGAAGAAGAAGGAAGGGCTTTGAGAAGAACTCAGAAGACTAGGCGTTACTACTACGAAAACTTATCCATGATTCCAGATGAGAAACGCTACCCAATTGTGAACATTATCTCAGACCGAAAAATAGGCACTCTAGGCGACGAGTTCATGGCTTTAAGAGTTCGCGTAGGATTGAATTTTATTTGCAGAGGAAAAGTGTGGCGTATAGTGCAAATAGAGGATGAAACAGGTACAGTTTACGTAGTTCCCTCAGAAGATCCATTGGCGGCGATTCCTGGATGGGACGGGGAGATGCTTCCCGTGCCCTACAACCTAGCTCAAGAAACAGGGAGAATTCGAGAAAAAATTGCTGAGGAGTTGAGGAGAAATGGAAAAGCCGAAGTTGCAACAGAAAAGCTTGCAGAAGAACTTGCGATAGACACGTCGGCTCTGGTTAAGGCTGTTGAGGAAGTTCTGGAACATCTGAAACAGGGCGCTCCACTGCCAACTCATAATCACATTCTTCTTGAAGTGTTTGACAAATACGTCATAATTCACGCTTGCTTCGGCGAGATCGTAAATCGCACTTTAGGCTGCATTTTTGACTCTGTACTTTCAGACCGCGAACTCATAACGGGATGGTGGAACGATGGCTACAGAATCTTAATTGAAACACCGCGAAAATTAAAAGCAAAAGAAATGCAAAAACTTTCTGCAACCCTTTTCAATTTATCTGTTGGAGATGTAGAAAAATCTTTTAATGATTATCTAGAAGCTAGATTTCCTTTTGCCTACAAGATGAAGTTTGTGGCTGAGAGATTCGGGGCATTGCCTCGTGGAAAGACTATCCTAAATCCCGAAAGATTGAGACAGCTGTCAGACCAATTCAAGAAAACACCGATTTTTGATGAGACCTTGCGGGAGGCAATGCTTGAAAAAGTAGACATTCAAAAGGTTAAAGAAATCATGGGGGACGTCAAAAAGGGTAGAACCAAGGTTAGCACCTTATATCGTTTGGAAAAGCCCACGCCCTTAGCATACCACATACTGGCTAAATACTCCGATGTTTCAGAATTGATGGCTCCTGAACGCGTTCTATTAAGCAATATCGATAGGATGAAGAGGGCAATAGAAGCTAGAAAGGTAATGCTACTGTGTCTTTCATGTGGCAAATGGATCGCGGAAAAGAAAATCCGGAACTTGCCAGAATATCCAACCTGCGAAAAATGTGGAGCAAAGCTTCTGGCACTGGTTCGTTTTAACCAAGGTGCAGAAAATTTACGGCAGATTTTGGAGAGAAGACTGGAAAAGAAGGAATTGACAGAGGAAGAGCTTAAGGATTTAACCTATGCAAGGCATACTGCTGACTTGATATTGAGTTATGGTAGAAAAGCTGTTATTGCTTTAGAAGTTAGAGGTGTGGGTCCGGAAACTGCGTTTAGACTTCTAGGGAAAATGCATCAGAAGGAAGATGAATTTTACATGGACCTTTTAAAAGCGAAAATCCAATACCTACGAACAAGAGGATACTGGGAAAACAAGGAAGACCGTTTCTCGTTTAAGTAGTTAGATATGTTAACGCTTTAATACTTGAGTGTTTTAGAAAGGATTCTCTGACTGCTAAACAGGGATTGAAAGAGCTTTCCAAAAGATACGGCTTTGGGGTGATGTAAATATGATGGAAATTTTGCTACCTATTTTTGGGTTTCTTATTGGGATGGTTGCTTCTATGGTTGGCGTCGGAGGCGGCGTCTTCATAGTACCTCTATTGGCTTTAGTATATGGGTTTTCTCCCTCTCATGCCGCTGGAACAAGTCTAACGACAATCATTTTTACTTCGTTAGCGTCAACTGCGAATTATTCAAGGCAAAAGCGAATATACTACAAGACCGGCATAATCCTAGCAGTAACAACCGTTCCAGGAGCTGTTCTAGGTGCACACATAACCTCAATCATAAATGAACAGCTATTGGGCCTAATTTTCGGGTGTTTCCTGTTTTTCGTTGCTTTGCGCATGATCCTCAAACTAAATTTTTCCAAAAACAAACAATCAGATACAGAAAAAAGCAACCCCGTAGATTCTGAGAGTTCATTGTTCAACTCTAAAAAAAGAGTTTTATCAGGTGTAGTGTTAGGTTTTTTTGCAGGGCTCTCATCTGGTTTGTTAGGCATTGGGGGAGGTTCACTCATGGTGCCGATAATGGTGTTGGCTATGGGCATGCCGATGCACATTACGGTAGCGACTTCCATGTTCACAATGATTTTCACCTCAACATCCGGTGTCATAGAACATTTCAGACTAAATCACATAAACATTGAATACGCACTTCTACTGGTTTTAGGAACAATTTTCGGCGCGCAACTAGGCGCTTACGCATCTAAAAAAATTTCTGGCAGAAACCTTCGCAAAATCTTCGGCTCAGTGCTGATTATCGTCAGCATACGAATGATTCTAAAATATGGACTAAATTCTTTCTAGATTCTTGAACGAGAAATGTTTGATTATATCTGTTTTTAGTGAAACCAGAAAGCTCTCCATTGAAGCACCCTTTAAGCCAAGAATACCTCTGACTTCACGAGTAAACTCTGAAAAATCAGTGAAATCTCTGTGAACTGAAACCAGTAAAAGCGTTTTTCCATTAAGACCTTCACCCAAGCTTGAGAAAATTATTTTCTGGCTTTCAGAAATCCATTTCTGCATTTCCTTCACGTCTTTTGGCCTTGTGCTTGTTGACAGAAAGGTTAATGCTGTGAGCTCGAATCCCAGTTTTTCAACAGCAGGCACTATTGT
>JACUTN010000136.1 GCA_014859805.1 Candidatus Bathyarchaeota archaeon | reverse complement strand
GTGTCCATGCGTGTTATGTCGCTTCCATGCTCAGGCTCTGAGAAAGCTGCTGCAGATATCGCGTCACCTCTAGCCAATGGCGGGATATACTTTTTCTTCTGCTCTTCAGTCCCATGTTTTAAAAGGACGTCTGGAACCATTAGGTTTCCAAGCGAAACTGCAGCTCCTAGTCCCGGGTCTACCCTGCACATTTCCTCAACTACTATGCAGTCTTCGAAAAGGCCATAGCCCTGTCCATCGTACTCTTCGGGAATCCTCGTGCTTGTGAATCCTAGTTTGGCTGCTTTTTTGTAGATTTCCATGGGGAATTTTTCTTTTTCATCATATTCTAGGGCTAGTTCTGGTGTGAACTCTTTTTCGCAGAATTCCTTAATGGCTCTCTTAATTTCCTTCTGTTCCTCATTTAATTCAAAATGCATTTTTCCATCTCTTCTTTTCAGTTTAGAACTATGTCTTTCGTCCTTTTAACTCATATATCTTACTTTTCAGCGGAGACACTATTTTGAACAAGTCTTCAACAACACCGTAGTCAGCGAAGCTGAAGATAGGAGCGTTAGAATCCTTGTTTACGGCTATGATGAGATCTGAATTTTTCATTCCTAAGACATGTTGGAAGGCTCCGCTTATTCCAAGGGCAATGTAAAGCTTAGGCTTCACAGTTTTTCCTGAAGTACCTACTTGACGGTCAGTTGGAAGCCACCCCTTATCCACAATTGGACGAGAGCAAGCGAGCACGCCTCCGAAGGCATTCGCCAACTCCTCAACCATTGGCATGTTACTTTCATCTTTTATTCCACGTCCAATGCCAACCAGCACGTCTGCGGCTGTTATGTCAACTCCGCCCGGAGGAGGTAAAACATACTTGATGAAACGTTTACCAGTTATTTCCTCGGAAAGTGGAGACGGTGTTTCTGTGATTTCTCCGTTCAATGCTGGTTTTTGAGCTGGGAAGGCTGCTTGACGAACGGTAACAATGTAATTTTCAGCTTTGTGGACCGTTGCTTTGACGTTTACTTTGCCGCCGTACATTTGCCTTGTTATAACGAGTGTTTCACCTTCAAACTCTAGTTCTATGCAGTCTGTTGCAAGCGGCAGCTTTAATGCAGCTGCAAGGCTTGGGGCTAAATCCACACCGAAGCTTGTGTGCCCTATCATTGTCAGTAGTGGCTTATGTTCGTTGATTAGGCTTGATAGCACTTTGTGGTAAGCTTCAGAATTGAAATTCTCCAATTTCGCATCTTCAACTAGCAGAACCTTTTTTGCATACTCTGAAAGAGTTTCAGCCTGTTCTTTAACTTCTTTGCCTAACAGAACCGCTGTCAAATCCGAGTTAGTTTTTTCAGCAAGTTCTCTTCCTTTTGTTAACATTTCGAAAGTTATGTCTCTGATTTGACCCTGTCTGTGCTCTGCCAAAACAAATATTTCCGTCATTTATATCAGCCCTCTCGATTTGATGATTTCACCAATTTTGGTCGCAATCTCTTCCGGGGTTCCCTTAATGAATTCTGCTTGTTTCTCGACTGGAGGTACAAACATCTTTTCTATCTTTATCCAAGAACCTGCTTCGCCGACATCGTTTTCGCTTAAGTCTAAGTCAGCCAAGCCTAGAATCTTTATTTCCTTCTTCATGGCTTTTCTAATGCCTAAGATGGAAACGTATCTTGGCTCATTTATGCCCGTCTGAACTGTGAGAACGGCAGGCAATTTCACTTCGACTATTTCTTCTAAGCCTCCTTCTAGTTCGCGGTTAACTTTGGCAACTCCGTCGCCGAATTCGATTTTCTTAATCATTGTTGCGTGGGGGATCTCAAGCATTTCTGCAAGTATGGGTCCAGCCATTGTGTAGCCGTCGTCGCCCGCTAGAGCTCCTGTTAATATCAAGTCGCAGGGCAAACCCTTAATTGCACTGTGCAAAATTTTCGCGATGGCATAACCGTCGGAGCCCTCAAACTTTACATCTGTCAGTCTTACGGCTTTGTCTGCACCTCTCGCTAAACACTTCCTCAACGTGCTATTCGCATCATCCGAACCCACAGTAATTGCCGTAACTGTACCACCATGTTTTTCTTTGATACGAACCGCTTCCTCCAGAGCATAGTCATCCCATTCGTTTATGTCAAACACAAGCCCAGTTTTCTCGATAGCCCTTCCAGAAGCATCAATTTTTATCTCGGCCTCAGCAGTTTCCGGAACGTGCTTCACACAAACAATTATATCCAAATCCTTTTCCTCCAAACGCCAAGCTTTCATTAAACACTATTGTTTCTTCCGTCTATTTCCTTTTGATTTCTATATAGTTTTTGTTGTAAAACTTAGTAGATTAAGCTTGAGAAACAAAGAAATCAGTGGACAGCAAGTAGAGCTTAATATTCGATTTTGTCGATCATTAGGTCTCGACCTTAGTTTTCTGCGAAGGCAATTGCCACGATTTGGTCTGACATTTTTTGTCACAATATCTATTTAGCGCGCGTGACATTTGGAGAGGTGATAGCAAACAAAAACTTGATTTGGCATTATAGAAAATAGAGACTCTCAAGAGGTGGTGAATTGCCTAAAATGTGTCCGTTTGCGTTTTCCGGGGGCGTGCCAGGTAAAAAGGATAGTTGGCAAAGGAGTGCCACGTGACTGCCAAGAAGACAAGTGTGCATGGTGGACAGGCATAGAATGTGCTGTCTTGAGGACTGCTGAAGACTTGAGAAAGCAACCTTAGTGTTGCGCATGGATTAAAAAGAGGGAGTTGCGGAAT
>JACUTN010000135.1 GCA_014859805.1 Candidatus Bathyarchaeota archaeon | reverse complement strand
ATAAAACTTTTATATGTAATGGTTTTGTGAATATGGATAGACAAAGAGAAACTAAAGGTGCTTAAATGGAACCCAGTAAAAAACCGTTGAACGTGTTGGTTAAGCAATTGAACGCCCACATCGGAATTATGCTGAAAAACCGCTGTGAATATAGGGGAAAGATGATCAAGTGTGACGGGCATATGAACATGCTCTTGGAGGGAGCAACGGAATACAGAGACGGCAAGTTAACTATGAATTACGGAAACGTTTTGTTACGTGGAAACAATGTACTCTACATAATGTTAGACGTAGCTAAATAGCCATTTTGCCCGTTCCAGTCACATACGCCAAATTTTCCTCAAGTTCAGCTTTCATCATGTGTTTGCGCCTGAAAAACCGCAAAATGTTTTCTACGTCACGCGTCAAAAGCTGTTGAGCGTTAGGATGTTCCTTCGTCACGTATTGCGGCCAATCAATAATCAATATATGCATGTCAGGCTTCAAGATAACGTTGTATTCGCTTAAATCTGCGTGAACGACACTCGCCTTCAAATATGCTTTTCGAATGTTCCGCAATATTTCCTTTAGAACTTTTTTTGGTTCAGGAATTTCCTTGTATTCCGCAAGTTCTGCTCCTTCAATCATTCCCATTACAAGCACGTGACGGTTTTGACTTATTGGTTCTGGAACAGCTACGCCATGTTGGAACACAAGTTTTAAGGCTTGAAATTCTTTTTCTGCCGCAAGTCTGGATTGGAAAAGCCAGCCTGTATGCTCTGTGGTGTAGCCTCTTTTCCTTATAGTTTGGCGAAAACTAATTCTGCCAAGTCTATGAAATTTTACAGCTATTCTTTCGCTTTTTGGGTTTAACGCGTCATAAACGTCTGCTTCCTTACCTACTCCTAAAGATTTTCCAAAAGCCTCAAGTACTTCAGCCTTAACGAAGGCATTTATCGCTAAACAGTCGTATCCAGCATAGTTTAAGCTATAACCAACATAGGCGCCTTTCATTCGGCGGATGAGACGAAATTTGCCGAGGCGACCTAACCTGAAATCTGTTTCTTCAAGGCTGAACTTCGTGAATTTTGCGATCATTTCTTTTGGGACAAATCCATGTTTGCTCATGGCAGTCTCGATGACTTGCAGCACTCTAAGGTCTTCATTTTCGAGTTTACGAAACACTTGAACCGCAATTTCAGCCGATGACATAACGACATTAAATAGCTTGTTTGCTAATAAGAAGGTTGAGCCTAAACCACTACAATTCTAGCTTCTCTAACTGATTCCTCAACCATTTCTTCTATATCCAGTTCTTCCTCAGCCTCTTTCACGATTTCCAATCTTGCTTTAGTTGCAGGCCTTCTAGGAGCTGCACTACATCCCTCAGTTTTTCTGGTTGAAATCTCAAAAGTGCCGATTTTCTTGGCCAATTTTTCCGTTTCCAATTTGTTGAAGCCTAGAAGCGGACGATGCACGGGATATTTAGTTGCAGCTTCGTTCAAAACTCTCAAGTTATGCAGTGTTTGGCTTGCTTGTTCTCCAATGGCTTCGCCAGTTATTATGCCTTCAGCTTTCTCTGTTTCTGCAATCCGTTCAGCAATGCGATACATCATACGTTTGCACAGAATACATGTGAGCTTTCTTGGGCTTTCGTTGACAAAAGTTTCAAGGTTTTTACCGTGTGGCACAACGTAAATTTTTCTCGGAAAGCCGATAGACCATTCGAAAAGTTTTTTGGTGACATCTAAGGCTTTGACAGTTGCCGCTTCATCTGTAAAGGGTGCAATGTCAAAGTATAATGGAGTAATGGGGCATCCGCGTTTCATTGCAAGCCAGCAAGCCACTGGCGAGTCTATTCCTCCACTCAGCAAGCAGATTGCTTTAGGTTGGGAGCCTAATGGAAAACCGTCCACACCGTGCAGAGTTTCCGTGTAGACATAAGCATATTCGTCTCTAACCTCAACCGCTACGGTGAACTGAGGATTTTTCAAATCAACCTTTAAGTTTCTGTTCTTAAGGCTTGCCAAGATTTGTTTTCCAGCTTCTTTGCAGATGTCCATGCTTGAATACGAATGTTTTCCAACTCTGTGGCAACGAACAGCAAAACTGCTTCCACTCTTCAATGTCTTCTTTGCTAATTCAACAGCCTTCTGCACAACTTCATTCATTTCCGCAGTAGTTTCAACGGCTGGAGAAACTGAAGAAACACCGAAAACCCGCGTTAACTCTGTAGCAGTTTCATGAGCATTTTTTGTTTTTATGTACATTCTGCCACTTTTGCGAATAATTTTTTCATGAGAAATGCCATGGTGCTTTAAAATTTTCTTTATGTTTTTTAACAATAATTTTTCGTAGGTGCGTCTTGTCCATCTACCTTTGATACCTATTTCTCCGCCGAATCGAACGATAACGGAATCAAATTTCACTTGACTTGACCAGCCTGCAACAGATTTTAGAAGGAGAAAGAATACATTTAACGGTTACGTTCTAAAGCTCAAGACGCACAAGTGGGAAATCGTCTTTATCATTTTTTATTTTGAAACCATGTTTCAGGTACAGTTCTAGCGGGCCTGAAGGGTTGTTCTCCGATTTTTTTCCCACGAAAGTCTCAACAGCCTTAAACTTTGTCTTTCTAAGTTCAGCTAACAACTCTTTAAGCATGGTTGTTCCTAATCCTTTTCTCCGTGCTTCTTTATTTGCAATGTAAAGACACGCAAGGAAGACAGCGTCTTCGCTTGGCGGTCCAGAAGCATACTCCTCTACCCGAGG